>CALPUC020000158.1 GCA_943326655.2 Rhodoluna limnophila | reverse complement strand
CATGGTTGCCGAGTTGGTGGTAACCACTTTGCCCATCACCCAGGTTGGGTGAGCCAGAGCCTGCGCAGGTGTTACATCATGCAATTGCTCCAAAGACCAACCGCGGAATGGGCCACCGGAAGCGGTGAGAATCAGTTTCCGAACCTCACTCTTAGCACCCGACAAAAGTGCCTGAGCCAGAGCCGAGTGCTCACTGTCAACCGGAACAATCTGACCAGGACGAGCCAGCGATGTAACCAGAGAACCGCCAACAATCAACGATTCTTTGTTCGCCAAAGCCAAAATCTTGCCAGAGCGCAAAGTAGCCAGGGTTGGAGCCAAACCAATCGATCCGGTGATGCCATTTACCACAACTTCGGCATCCAAGCGAGTAACCAGCTCGGTGGCAGCCTCTGCTCCCAAAACACAAACTTCGGCCGACAACCCGAACGCCAAACGCTGGGATTCCAGAAGTTCGGCGTTGGTTCCAGCGGCCAAACCAACCACCTGGAACAGTTGGGGATTCTCGGAAATAACCTCTAGAGCCTGAGTTCCAATCGAACCAGTGCTTCCGAGGATGATGATGCGACGCATTTACCAATCTTCTCACCTATCTCTAAGGTTGTCGGGCGTAGACTAGACCTATGAGTGAAACCCCTGTCTCAGTACGTAAGTTAGTTACCGCCATCCCAGGACCTAAATCTCAGGCCCTTCATGCCCACCGCCTCACCCAGGTTTCTGCCGGTGTTGGCGCGGCCCTCCCGGTTTACATCGATCACGCTCACGGCGCGATTGTCACCGACGTCGATGGAAATCAGTTCATCGATATGGGTTCAGGCATCGGTGTTGTAACCATCGGTCACACCAACGACCAGGTTGTGAAAGCCGTGCAAGAGCAGGTTGCAAAACTTACCCACACCCTTTTCACCGTTACCCCTTACGAGCCCTACGTGCGCGTTTGCGAGCTTCTAAACAAGCACACCCCCGGCCACTTCGCCAAGAAGTCGGCACTGTTCAACTCGGGCGCAGAAGCCGTTGAAAACGCCGTGAAGTTTGCTCGCAAATTCACTCGCAAGACCGAGATTGTGGTCTTTGACCACGGTTACCACGGCCGCACCAACCTAACCATGGCCATGAACTTCAAGGCAATGCCTTACAACGCAGGTTTCGGCCCGCTTGCGGGAAGCGTTCACCACGTTCCAATGTCTTACCCATACCGCGACCCTGAGGGCCTGACCGGTCAGGAAGCAGCTAACCGCGCCATCACCTACATCGAAAAGCGCGTTGGAGCAGAAGACCTAGCGGCCATTGTTATCGAACCAATTCAGGGTGAGGGTGGCTTCATCGTTCCAGCACCTGGCTTCCTACTGGGTCTCCAGAACTGGGCTCGCGCCAACAACGTACTTATCGTTGCCGACGAAGTTCAGGCCGGTATCGCAAGAACCGGTCGATGGTTTGCCAGCTACTACGAACCAGGCTTCGAACCAGATCTCGTAACAATCGCCAAGGGTATTGCCGGAGGTATGCCGATCTCGGCAGTAACCGGCCGCGCCGACGTTATGGACTCATCTCACGCCGGCGGTATCGGTGGCACCTACGGCGGTAACCCGGTTGCCGCTGCAGCCGCAATCGCCGTTTTGGAACAACTCGAAGACGGTACGGTTTTTGCTCGTGCTCTAGAAATCGAATCCTTCATGCTTCCAAGACTTCTCGAACTGCAGCAACGTCACCCGGTAATCGGCGACGTCCGCGGACGCGGTGCGATGCTAGCCATAGAACTAGTTGTACCAGGCACCAAGAACCCGAACTCAGCAGCCGTAAATAAGGTTGTTCAGTACTGCCACCAAAACGGTGTGCTAGTTCTAAACGCCGGAACCCACGGAAACGTGATCCGCTTCCTGCCACCGCTAGCCATCACCGACGAACAATTGACCGATGCGCTAAACGTTTTGGATGAGGCTCTGGCTAACGCCAACTAAAACTCAAATGAAGTGTGGCCCATCAGGTAACTGACGGGCCACACTTTTTATAAAACTATTTCTTTAGCAGGCGCTTGCGCTTGATTGCGCCGTTGATCTGAGCGACCAGCACAATCAGGATGGTTGCGAGGAAGACGGCCGATGCGATTACGTTGGCCTCTGCCGGAACACCACGGGCCGCTGCCACGTAGACATACTTAGGGAAGGTTTCTACCGAGCCTGAGTTGAAGTAGGTGATGATGAAGTCGTCGAAGCTCAAGGAGAACGAGAGCAATGCTGCTGAAACGATTCCAGGAAGGAGCAGCGGGAAAGTGATCTTCCAGAAGACCTGGTTGGGATTCGCGTAGAGGTCTCGGCCGGCTTCTTCCAAAACTGGGTCGAGAGTTTGAACTCGAGCCTTCACGGTTACCACCACGAAGGATAGGCAGAAGACCACGTGAGAGATGATTACGGTGGTCATTCCAGCGCCAACACCCGCGTTGAAGAACAGACCCGCTAGACCGGCTCCGAGAACGATTTCAGGAGTGGCCATCGGAAGGAAGAGGGCTAGGTTTACTGCGGAACGAGCGCGGTAGCGGTAACGAACCAAACCAATTGCTAGAGCGGTTCCCAGAATCGTGGCTATCAGGGTTGAAACTGCGCTGATGAAAAGCGAGTTGCCTAGCGATTCACAGATGTCTGGCTTAGCGCAAACACCCAACCACTTATCGAAGGTGAAGCCCTGCCACTCGGTGTTGGTGCGCTTGGTTGAGTCGTTGAATGAGAAGGCAATCGTGTAAACGATCGGAATGAGCAAGAACACCATTGCCAAAGCCGAATACATCGGCAGGGTGAGTTTCGACACGGATAAACGTTTCACAGTAGGTCATCCGTTCCGGAGCGGCGGATGTAGAAAGAAACAAGAACCACGATTACCGCCATGAGCAACACGCTAAGCGCCGAGGCAAGGGGATAATCCTGAGTCTGGAGGAAATCGGCATCAACCAAAGTTCCAATCATGGAGGTCTTGGAAGACCCGAGGAAGTTTTGGCTGGCGTTCACGTAGTCGCCGGCGATGGGGATGAACACGAGCAGGGTTCCGGAGATGATGCCCGGCATGCT
>CALPUC020000157.1 GCA_943326655.2 Rhodoluna limnophila | reverse complement strand
TGGGGCCATAGTTGAGCTGTTTTTCGACCTATGCGAACGTCAAGGTGCGGGTTTAGTTGCAGTAAAACGCCATTTGCATCCAGAAGCAATGCATCTTGGTTTGCTCTCATGAACCAATCCACCTGCGCCGTTGTTTCAGCTGGGTGTGGCGAACAGGTTACGTAGGCCAACACTCCACCAGGCTTCAAAAGCGCCCATGCGGAGGTGATTAGCTCGCGTTGAAGTGAGGATAACTCTTTAAGGTTTCCGTCGCTCTTGCGCCATCTCGACTCGGGCCTTCTCCTCAGAGCACCCAAACCCGTGCAGGGAGCATCCAGCATGATCCGATCAAATCCGATGTCCGACGAGAGCTTACGTGCGTCACCAACGACTTGATCGGCAGTGAACCCACTGTGACGCAAAGCGGTGGAGACCAAAAGAGCGCGGTGTGGGGCAAGCTCGTTGGTCGTTAGTTTGGCCTTATCCCCCGACGCAAGCGCAGCCAGAAGGACCGCCTTTCCCCCAGGGCCTGCGCAGAGATCAAGCCAGTTTTCGCTTTTGAGTGTCGGGGTACAGGCAGCCAATGCCAGTGAAACCAACTGTGATCCCTGATCCTGCACCCGTAGAGCGCCAGTGGCTACACCAGCGACCTTGCTTGGGTCGCCCGAATCTAAAACAAAACCAATCGGGGATGCGGTGCCTGGTTCGAATTCTTTTGTTGAACACTCTTTACCCGGTAGTTTTACGAGGTGCACCTTGGGATTTGAATTATCGGAGCTCAGCGCCTCGACAAGTTCGTCTGCAGAGTCTTCGGACTGCAGGGCAAGCCGCAGGGCCCTGGTGACCCAAACGGGGTGAGAGTACCGGATGCTCAAAAACTGCTCTTCCGGGTACCCCTCGAGTTCTAACAGTTCAACCCACTCGTCAAACGTGCGTTCAGAAGCCCGACGCAAGGACGCATTGACGAATCCACCCGCCGACTGTTTCAATTTGCGCTTCACCAATTCAACTGTTTCGTAGATCGCCGCGTGTGCCGGAGTCTCTAGAACTAGAAGTTGATGAATACCGAGTCGAATCGCACAAAGAACATCTGAATCGATTTCGGCTGGCGTCCTGCCGGTGGCTTTTTCGATGACGAAATCATAGAAACCCTGATTTCTCGAAGTCCCGTAAGCCAGTTCCGTTGCGAAAGCGGCGTCCGGAGCCGAAAGCTTTGCCTCGGCTATGCGCTTGGGAAGAACCAAATTTAGATATGCTTCAGACTCCTCAACTGCAATAAGGGCAAAAAGTGCAACTTCTCTGGCCTTATTCAAATGAACCCAGCTGCACTTCTGAATTCAGACCGCGATACCAGTCGGATGCCGACATTCTGGTTTTCCCGGAAGGCTGTACCTCAATAAGCTCAAGCGAACTACTCAAGCATCCAACGAACACGCGACCATCAATGAGTGCGAGTTTGCCAATCTCCAAATTGAGGTTTTCATGTGCGAATGCCTCGTGAACCTTTAGCTGAAGCCCGAGATTGGTATTGGTCCAGGCGCCCGGCTCAGGATTACAACCTCTAACCAACCATTCCGCCTTTTGGCCTGTGTCACTAAAGTTCAGTTGTGCCTCTGCCCTGCTTACTTTTGACGCGATAGCTCCTGAAAACTGAACCTGAGGTGAATAGTGCGCCGTACCAGCGATGATTCCAGGTAATTCCTGGAGCAAAAGCGTCACTCCAAGCTGCGTAAGTCTTGATAACAAGGTGCTCGCGTTGTCTATCGGCTCGATTCGAGTGGGTACGGATGCAACCAGGTCACCGGTATCGAGACCTGAATCGATTCTAAAGAGCGTGACTCCGGTTTCCGTTTCGCCGTTGATCAGGGCTCTTTGCACCGGGGCCGCCCCACGCCATTTAGGAAGAAGGCTGTAGTGGACGTTGAACCATCCGAGAGAAAGAGCAGCTAGGGCTGGGGCCTTTAGGAGAACACCGTAAGCAACCACAATCGCGAGATCGATCTTTGCAGCGTTAATCTCACCGATGATGCTCGAGTCAACCGAGGAAGATTTCAAGACAGGAATTCCAAGTTCTCTAGCCACAACTGCGACCGGAGACTCGGTTAGCGCTTTGTTTCGTCCTAAAAGCGCGTCCGGTCTGGTTAACACCAACTCGATGGGAACGCCGGATGCCACGAGCTGCCGAAGAGTCTCGGCTGAGTTCGAGGGGGTTCCTGCAAAAAGAATGGGCACTCGAACAGCCTAAATGACTCTCGGGTCATCGAACTTGATGGAGAGCGGTCTTATTGCCTTACCGGAACGAGTATTTATCCTCGACTTACTAGCGCTCATGTCACCAATCAGATTTCTTATACAGTTGGCAACTTCAAGACCTATTGAAAACGGGAAAGATGCAACGAGGCGAACGTCTCCCACTGCACCCGTGCCGACCGATTCAGCGATACCCAGCACACGAACACCAGCGATCTTGCCTAACTCAACTTGCACCGCCTGGACGGTTTCTCGTGAACCCGTGGCGCTTAGAAATCTTCGAGCTGGTGGAAACCCTAATTCTTCTCGTTCTCGAAGGATTTCATTTACGGTTTCACGAAGTTGCCCTAAAGAGAGCGCCTTCGAAACTTCCGGTGACACACCAACCGCTACCGCTTCGCCTTCCGCTCTCATAAAACCCAGTGCGTTCATCCAGCTTCTCAAAGCGTCTTCTGGCGCACGAAGCGAGTCTACGTTTAACTGAGAAGCGCAATCGAGCAACGCAACGCCCGCGAATCCACCTGTCGCAACTGGCTCAATACCCGGTGTGCAAACCACAATTAGGGGCTTGTTGGGTATTACGCTCTCCGCTTTGTCGACGGTCACTTCACGGACAGGAATTCCAGGAAATGACTTACCCAGCTGCTCGGCCCATCGGGTGGCTCCCGCAGCACCCTGCCTTAGCTTGGAGTGACCACAGGACTTGCACTTGAACTCTAGATTTAGATTTCCGCACCATCTGCAAGCAATCTGCCCCTTTGCATTTAACCAGAGCGGTCCGTTGCAGTTGTGGCACATCGACCGCTCTGAACATTCGGCACAGTAAAGCGATCTAGCGCTTCCAGGAGAAGCTACCT
>CALPUC020000156.1 GCA_943326655.2 Rhodoluna limnophila | reverse complement strand
ATCCAAGATGGCCAGAAGGTCAAGGTTCGCGGTAAGGGTTCTCCATCACCAAATGGAGGAGAAGCCGGCGATCTTTTGGTGAGTGTTCACGTGAAGCCACACCCGGTTTTCGTGCGCGATGGTAACAACCTGCGCGTCTCGGTTCCGGTCACTTTCGTTGAAGCATCGCTCGGCGCCACGATTCAGGTGCCAACTCTCGGCGGGGAACCGGTGAAGCTAAAAGTTTCGCCGGGCACTCCGAATGGGCGAGTACTTCGCGTAAAAGGTAAGGGCGTCGAATCGTCCAAAGGAACTGGCGATCTGATGGCCACAGTTGAAATTGCCGTGCCATCGCACCTGAGCGACAAAGCGAAGAAGAAACTAGAAGAGTTCAACGAGTTAGTGCCACAGGAAGATCCGCGAGAAGACCTGCTCCTAAGAGCCGGCCTTTTGTAAGGGGTAGTGATGGAAGAGTTCGACGAAAACACACCGATGTTCGCCATCGCAGTTGCGGCCGAACTCGCTTTCATGCACCCGCAAACCCTGCGTCAATACGACCGCATGGGTTTGGTCATCCCGGTTCGAACCGGCGGTCTTTCTCGCCGCTACACCATGAGAAACGTGGTGCAACTTCGTGAGATTGCCAGACTATCCACCGAAGGTGTGAGCCTCGAGGGCATCCGACGTATTTTGGAACTAGAAAACCAGAACAGCGAACTACAGCAACGGGTACGCGATTTGGAAACCGCGCTCGCCAATGAACTGATGAATCGTCCGGGCTCTAGGGTTTTTGCAGCGGGCGAAACCGGAATCGAAAGCTTGGCAAGAGGCCAGCGCCCAGCGCGCAATACCCAAGTTGTTTTGTGGCGCTCCCGCTAGGCAAAAAACCAAGTCAAATATTCGCGTCAACGAATTTCCCAAAAGTCCCGTCCAATAAATAACTAGACTTTTGGCATGTCTAATACAGAAAATCGTTCCCTCGGTCAGGGCGCCCAAGGCGAACCTGCTGCACCAAAGCCAACCAGAGTTTCATTAGGTAAGCGCATTCGCTATGCCATCGACAACTCTTTCGGCAAGAGCGGCGTATTTGCCCTGTACATGCTGATTGCCGTGGCAATCGCTACCTCGTTTATCGTCATCATTAAGTACTCGCTCTACCTAATGCCATTCCTTCTTCCTGAGGGAACCGCACCTCTAGCAGCGCCAACTTTCGAAACCTTCTGGGGCTCATTTGCTTCGGTAGTTGGTAAAGGAACTGAAGCCACCTGGGCCGACCGCATCGTTGGTGTTCTTTACTGGATTGTCACTGTCTGTGCCGGCGGTACCATCACCGGTTTCATCGTTGGCTTGATCAACGCAGCGCTAACGGAAATCAAGAAGGGTCGCTCGCCGATCATCGCGCAGAACCACACCCTGATCTTGGGTTGGTCAAACCGCATCTTCCCAATCCTGAAAGAACTTGAAGAAGCCGGTCTGAACCAGCGCCGCAAGCCGACAGTAGTGATCTTCGCGAACAAGACTCGCGAGTGGATGGAACAGCAGATCAAGAACAACGCCGGTGCCCTAAAGCGCCTAGACGTTGTTACCCGCATGGGAGATTTGAACTCGCTGAACGAGCTAAAGCGCACCAACATGGGTTCGTCGAAGTCGATCATCATCCTCGACGAAGCCTCGGGCAGCGATGCCGGTGCCGTGAACACCGTGTTCGCTGTGAAGGCGCTTAGCACCAACCCTTCGCAGAAGCTCATCGTTGAAATCGACGATGCAAACGTAGCCCACTCGCTGGCAACTGCCACCAAGGGGCAGGTAATTCCAATTCGTTCACACGATATCATTGCGCGTGTAACTGCTCAGGCATCTCGCCAGCCAGGTTTGGCAGCGGTGATTCTCGACCTACTCGATTTCGGTGGAGACGAGATTTACTTCCAGAGCGTTCCTGCTCTAGCTGGCAAGACATACAAAGAGGCAGTGGTTTCGTTCAACGACGCCAGCGTTATCGGTCTGGTTCACAGCGATGGAAAAGTTTCTCTAAACCCTTCCGGAACCACCAAGTTGAAGGCTAATGACCAGATCATCGCGGTTGCCAAAGACGACGACAAGGTTGTCTACACTGGCCCAACCGACATCGTGGCGAAGGCCAAGCCGGTTGTGAAAAAGGTTCCTGCTCGTAAGCCAGAACACCTCTTGGTAATCGGTTGGTCGTCGATGGGTCGCACGGTTTTGAGTGAACTTGCACCGTTTATGGTGAAAGGTTCATCCGTTCACATCATCGCGAAGAAAGACTACGTAAAGAAGTCGGAGACCGAGGATCTGAACTTCGGTGCGCTGAAGACGACTTTCGCCTACACCTCTGGCGACATCAACGACATGACCGTGGCCGCCAGCGCGAAGCACTACGACCAGATTCTGGTTTTGGGCTACCGCAAAGGCGTAACTATCGCCGATGCCGACGCACTAACCATGCTCAGCATGCTTCAGCTGAACCAGCTGTTTGAACAAGACGGCAACGGCGTAGAGCCAACTCGTCTGGTTGCAGAAATCCTCGACTCAAGCAAGGCGGAAATCGCTCGAGTGGCTGCGGTTGACGATCTAGTGGTCAGCGACAAGTTGGCCGCACTTCTAATGACTCAGATCAGCGAGAACGTGGCACTTGCCCCGGTATTCGCAGACCTATTCGACGTGGATGGCGCATCTTTGAACCTGAAGCCAATCGAATACTTCGCGAACCTTGGGAAATCGGTAACCTATGGCGAGTTGGTGGCTCAGGCTGCCGCTCGCGGAGACAGCGCAATCGGTATTCGTATTGCGGCAAATGCGAGCCAAGATGGCTCAACCGGGGTTGAACTTAACCCCAGCAAGCACGCAACCTACAAGCCAGCAGCCGGCGACGGCCTGGTAGTTGTTGGAAACCTCGAATAGAGCTGTACTCAAGAATGCGGGTCGGTGTGCGCCGGCCCGCATTTTCTTTAAATTAAGATTGACGAATGCAAACTGCCGCTGACGCCCGCCAGGCACTGGAAGACCTTGAGAATCACTATCAAGCCGACCAGCTGGGCTGGTTTTTCAAGACTGGGCCGGGGGAATACGGTGAAGGCGATAAGTTTCTTGGCCT
>CALPUC020000155.1 GCA_943326655.2 Rhodoluna limnophila | reverse complement strand
TGATCCCAAAGAAGATTTATACACCTTGGATTACTACCTCGCCTTGGCAGATGAGATGGTTGCGGCCGGTGCTCACATTCTGGCAATCAAGGACATGGCCGGCCTGTTGCGCCCGGCTGCTGCCAGCAGGCTCGTGAGAGCGCTGCGAGAGCGCTTTGACCTTCCTGTTCATCTTCACACTCACGACACCGCTGGAGGTCAACTAGCAACCCTCATGGCCGCTATTGAAGCCGGAGTAGACGCCGTAGACGTGGCTTCCGCACCAATGGCAGGAACTACCAGTCAACCATCCGCTTCGGCGCTCGTGGCAGCTCTCGCGGACACTGAGCGCGACAGCGGAATCTCGTTGGATGCAATGACCGCTTTAGAACCATACTGGGAAGCCGTTCGCCACGTTTACTCTCCGTTTGAGTCTGGGTTGGCCGGTCCAACCGGTCGCGTTTACAAACACGAGATTCCCGGCGGGCAGCTATCTAACCTTCGTCAACAGGCAATTTCACTCGGATTGGGTGACCAGTTCGAGCGAGTCGAAGACATGTATGCCGCTGCCAACGAAATCCTAGGTCGACCAACCAAAGTAACCCCTTCTTCCAAGGTGGTGGGCGATTTAGCCTTACATCTGGTAGCTGTCAACGCTGACCCCAAAGACTTCGCCGAGAACCCCCAGAACTACGACGTACCTGATTCGGTGGTTGGATTCATGGCTGGCGAGTTGGGTGACCTGCCTGGCGGCTGGCCTGAGCCATTCCGCACCAAGGTCTTAGCCGGAAAGAACTTGAAGTTTGGCGTAACGCCTGTGAGCGATGAAGACATGGCAATCCTCAGGGGCAGCAGCTCCGCTGAACGCCGCGCAGCGTTAAACCGACTTTTGTTCCCCGCGCCAACCAAGGAATATCTGTCGAATCGTGCGACCTATGGAAATCTCGATCAGGTCGACACGGTCGACTATCTTTACGGTCTCGAGCAGGGTCACGAGCACGTCGTTGAAATCGCGAAGGGTGTGCAACTCTTCGTTGGTCTCGAGGCAATTGGCTCACCAGATTCCAAGGGAAACCGAACCGTAATGGCAACGCTAAACGGACAGCTAAGACCGATTGACATTCGCGACAAAAAGATTGCGGTCGACGTTCCACAGGCGGAGAAAGCGGACCCATCGAAGATTGGGCACATCGCGGCACCGTTCTCTGGAGCGGTAACCGTGACCGTAGTAGAAGGCGTCCGAGTTGAAATTGGTCAACCGGTGGCAATCATTGAAGCGATGAAGATGGAAGCCACGATCACTGCAACGATGGCGGGTGTGATTCGAAGAATTGCCATACCGAAAACCACAGCAGTTGACGCCGGAGACCTTATTCTTGTGGTGGAAAGCGAATAGTCTGAAGCCTAAAAGGTAGACTTGAGTTTTTAGATTTAGAGATCGGAGCGGTTGTGGCTTTTGGCGACAAGAAAAGAAACAAGGCTAATGCTGAGGAGAAAAACCACTCACTTGCAGAAGCTGCCGTTGATGTCGCAAGCGTAGACCTCGCTCCTAGCACCGCCTCCATCGAAATCGTTCCTGAAACCGCTGCAGTGCGCGAACCAAAGACCGATACCGGCCCAATTACCCGAAGAAGTAACTACACCCGCCGCGACCAACTTCGCGGAGATGTCTTCGACCAGCCCGAGCCAGCATCAATGCTCACAGCGGATCGACTAATCGATGTAGGACCCAGGAACCGAGCAGCACCAGAGGGTGGATTACGAGCCTTCATCTACTACCTCACTCTAAAGACGGTAAATCTAGGAGACACTCGAAAGGTTCGAGAACGCAAAGCCCTGGACGCCAGAATTAGCGCAGTTTTCGAAGGTGGAGCGAAGTTTGTACCGGTTCTTACTCGTAAAGGCGGAGTAGGTAAGACCACTGTTACGACTCTTTTGGGAATGGCTCTTTCGCTTTCCCGTGAAGACCGAGTTATCGCAATTGATGCAAACCCAGACCGAGGAACGCTAGCCGAGAGAGTTAGCAAATCTACCCGGTTCACCGTTCGAGATGTAGTGAACCGCGCCGCGGCAATCGACGGCTTCACCGAGTTTTCCACTATGGTTTCACGCGACGCCACTCGTCTTGACGTCTTAGCTTCCGACGCCGACCCGATGCTTTCCGAGGCCTTCGACGAAGGCGACTACAACGTCGTCGCAGACATGGCGGCGCGATACTACTCGGTAGTTCTAACCGACTGCGGTACCGGAATAGTTCACTCGGTAATGCGCCCAACGTTACAACGAGCCAGCGGTCTGGTAATTGTCTCTGGCGGTTCGGTTGATGAAGCCAGACTGGCCTCCGAAACACTGACTTGGCTTGAGGCGAACGGCTACGGAGATTTGGTGCGAAACTCGATCGTCGCACTAAACACGGCAACTCAGGCCACCAACCTTGTGAAGATTGACGAAATTGAGCAGCACTTCAAGTCTCGCGTTCGGAATGTCGTTCGAATCCCTTACGACCCAGCACTAGCGGCCGGATCAGTTATCAAGTTCCAACAGCTGAAGCCACACACTCGAGAAGCAGCACGCGAACTTGCTGCGCTGGTGGTAGACGGCCTAAACAACCCGATCTAGTGACCGTTCGAGAAATTCGGCTTTACGGCGACCCCGTTTTGCGAACTGTTTGCGAGCCGGTTCAGGAGATCACTCCGGCAATTGAAGATCTAATCCAGGATTTACTTGAAACAACTCAGGTACCTGGCCGCGCCGGTGTTGCCGCTCCACAAATTGGAGTTGGTCTTCGGGCCTTCAGTTATCACGTGAACGGCGAATTGGGCTATATCATTAACCCTCGCATCGTTGAACTCTCCGGTGAGTTAGTAGAAATCGAAGAAGGATGCCTATCGGTTCCGGGGCTCTGGGAAAAGACTCCTAGATATTCCTTTGCCGCAGCGGAAGGCATCAATCTAGCTGGTGAAACAATCCGCATTGAAGGTGACGGATTATTGGCGCAGGCGTTGCAGCACGAGTGCGATCACCTAGAAGGCAAGGTTTACCTTGACCGACTGGAAGAAACTAGTCGCAAGGAAGCCATGCGAAAACTGCGAGAAACCGACTGGTTCTAGAAGTTAACCGC
>CALPUC020000154.1 GCA_943326655.2 Rhodoluna limnophila | reverse complement strand
CCTGGGTGAAGGTGAGCACCGCCCTTCAAATCTGCGTTGACCGAGACGGAGAAGTAATCGGTGTTATCGACCTAAACGATCCGATCCGCGAAGATTCGGCGGCAACAATCAACGAGCTTAGGATTCTCGGAGTGAGCCGAGTGCTTTTAGTTACCGGTGATCGCCGGGCAGCGGCCGAGGTAGTGGGCAAGGCGGTTGGAGTGGACGAAATTTTTGCCGAGTGCCGGCCTGAAGACAAACTCGACCTAGTTCTAATCGAGAAGCAAAAGGCCCGCGGATCGGTTCTGGTGGTCGGCGACGGCATCAATGATTCACCCGCTTTGGCTGCTTCCGACGTAGGAGTAGCAATGGGTGCAAGAGGCGCCACGGCAGCGAGCGAAACCGCCTCCGTGGTAATCATCGAAGATTCAATAAGCCGTCTTGCCGATGCAATCAGAATCTCCCAGGCAGCTCGAGCACGCGCCTTACAAGCTGCTGGACTTGGTATGGGCCTCTCGCTAGTTGCGATGCTGGCCGGCGCTTTCAGCGTTTTATCGGTTACTGGAAACGCGATAGCTCAGGAGTTTATCGATGCGGTTGCCATACTCTGGGCGCTCGTCCCCGCTAAAAATCGACGCTCTGCAAGTAAGTAGCCACATCTTCCATCACGCGTTCGTCGATGGAGTGACCCAAGCCGTCGTAAGAATATATCTCAGCCGAAGTGTGACCCTTTAGCCAGGCTAGTGTTCGTTGAACCGCATCCGGAGAAATCACATCGTCTTGCAACCCTCGACAGTAAATGACTCTGGGCTTTTCCGAAGCCAACCGCTCATCTGCAGTCTGGTCGGCAACTAAAGTGAAGCCCGCCAAAACAACAGTTGCCACAATTCGCTCAGGTCGGGTGCGAAGCAGTTGGGTCGCCATGAGTCCGCCCTGCGAAAAACCAACAACGATTAGTGGTGACCTTGAATCAAGATTGGCATCAACCCATTGCCAAATCGCTTCCGTCGCCAATTCAACGTCATCGGCGGGCGGGTTCCCCGGGGTAACCCGATTAGCCCAGGCGAAGTAACCGTTGCCCAAATCAACCGGAGCTCGAAGCGAATACCAAGGCAAAGAATCGGGAAGGTACTGTATAAGACCAGGCAGGTCTTCTTCGTTAGAACCGTAACCGTGCAAAAGCAAAAGTACTGGGCCATCGGGAGTGAGCAATGACGCCCTGTCGCTTACCCAATTCTTGACTTCTAAGGCCATAAATACAGCCTAAATGCGACAACTTCCAAAAATTACTCCCAGCAGGTAGCCCCTAGCGAACATTATCCAAAGACCCAAAAAAGCCCTGTGTTTAAATAAGGGCATTACCTAAGATTTTGGGAGAGAAAATGCGCACAATGTCTCGTGTGAAGCTATCGATTCGATCGGCTATTGCGGTCCTAGTCAGCTTAGTTCTGGTGGCAGGTAACGTCACAGATTCCTATGCATCGGGCTCAACTGCTCAAACCATCTCCTGGACCTCGAATTTGCCAACCCCGAAGTTTGTTGGTGATGCTGATTTCACCCCCTCTGGTGCTACCTCGACCTCGGCTCTCGCAGTTACCTACGGTGTAACCAACTCGGCCGGTATCTGTAGCTTTACCGGAGCTGGCAAGATTAGCTTGGATGGAGCTGGCACCTGCACGGTAACTGCCAACCAGGCCGGCGATGCAACTTACGCGGCAGCCACTCAGGTGACCACCACTTTTTATGTAATGCCTGCAGAACAGAAGAATTTCAATGGTCTAACCGTCTGTTTCACTTCGCCTTGGACGCTGTGTGAGGTAAACGGCCTTAGCTACGGTTGGGACTACGCAACCAGCAAGTACACAACCTGGGTGAAGGCAGGAGAAACTGCTTCGGTTTTGGCAAACCAGTCTTCAGGTGCCGCACAGCTCAACGGAGGTACCGTAGGGCAGATTAGAGGAACGGCAACCGGTTACTACACCAACACCTCCGGTGCGGCAGAAAACCTAAGTTGCTCAATTTCCATGTCTGGAACTGGCTCCCACAATGTGACCATTGGCGCAACAAACCTAAGCATCTCTGTCTCCAATGGAAGCAGTTCATCAAGTCGTTCCGGAACTATTGCTGCGGGGGCCACAGTCGCTGTGACCTCTGTTTTCCAACACACCTCTTACTCAGGGCCTGCCCGATGGATCGTTCCGTGCACCATCGGTGGACGTAACTTCACTGCAGACAGTTTCACATCTTCGATTCGTCCGGCAATTTCCACAGTGGCGCCAAGCTCTGGCCTAACCGCGGGTGGAACGAACATTGTGATTACCGGTGCCAACTTTGGTGCTAGCGGAGCTACCGTAACAATCGACGGAGTTAACTGTCCGGTAGTCGGAAGCCACACGGCTACCTCAATTACCTGTACCGTACCGTCATCCGGTGGTGTTTCAAAACTTGCCAACGTGGTTGTTACTGCCAGTGACGGAACATCTGGCACCAAAGTCGGGGGCTACTCTTATGAAGCGGCTAGTTACCCGGTTCCCACAAACTCGGCCGCTCCAGTGGCTTCAACTACCGCCGCTGCACCATATGCCGTTGGAAGTTCGATAGTCAGCACAACTGGAACCTGGAACATGAACGGCGACCCGACCACTACCACCACAGTTAAGTGGCAGGTTTGTGCCACTGATCAGACGTTGCTTTGCACCGACATCGCCGGCGCAACCGGAACACCTTGGCCATCAACCGCCGATGTCGCTGGCAAATACCTTCGTAGCGCCGTTACCGCCACAAATAATGGCGGATCAACCGTGGCCTACTCAAACATCATTGGCCCTTTCGCCAAGGCTGCTCAGAGCATTTCAATTTCAGCGATTACCAGCAAGTCGGTCGGTGTAGCAGATTTCTACCCGGCAATTACATACACTCCAGCCACTCCAGTTCGAGTGGCAACTCTTGGTAGCACGACTCCAGCGGTTTGCACCATCATCGACAACAAGATTCGAGTCGTTGGTAATGGCACCTGTAACATCACAGCTGACCTAGCCGAAGGGGACACCTTCACTGCGGCCACCCAGCGAACTGCTTCGTTCCAGGTTGTTGCACCTACATTTACTGGCGGAACGAACCCTACGGCTCCGAAGTGGAACGTGCCGTACAGCTACCAGTACGT
>CALPUC020000153.1 GCA_943326655.2 Rhodoluna limnophila | reverse complement strand
TCGCTCGAAGCGATAAGACATAGGTCGTCGAGTAGGCGTCGACGAGTTTGAACCTTGAACTCTTTCATGGCAAACATTCGACCCTTGGCCATGGCTGGGATTTGCTCGCTGGCCAAAACACTGATCTTGCGCTGGTCGCGAATTGCGCTGATGCCGAGTGAACCGGCAGCGCTAACCGCGATTTCAAACTCGTCGGTGCCGGCACGATACTCGCTAGTGTTGGCAGCCAAAATGACCACCATTTTTGAACGGCGACTCTCTTCATACTGGCGAAGCATAAACTTCCCGGCCTGACCCAGCTTTGCGGTTAGCTTCCAGTGGATGTGCTTCGGGTTATCGCCGACCACATATTCGCGAACCGAGTGGAACGACATGTCTGAATCCACAATGCTCGAGGTTGGATCTCCCTCGAGGTCGCGAAGGATTCCCTCACGGGTTCTCGGCAGTTGTCTGGTTTGAGGGTGAACAAAGATTTCGCGCTCCTCCACCAGGTGGTTTTCACGTCTCAGAGTAGCCAGCGGATCGGTTCTCACCGTGGTGATTGGGCCAAGCTTTAGAACACCACGACGCTGCGACGGAATTTCGTAGTCGATGAATTTGGTGTCACCGGCACGCAGGAGCGGAATTGGGAACTCCTCAACGCCGTCGCCGATTTTCACTTCCAAAACACCAGGCAACTGCAGGCGATTACTGGTGTTGGTTATCGAAATTGGGGCTCTGGTTTGCTCTCCGGCCACGAGGTGGTCTTCCGGTAGCTCAAACGTGATGTCGTACTCATTCTTTCCAATTAGGAAAGGTATTGCCACGGCAAGGACGAGCGCCGAAACCGCACCGAGGAAGGCAAACTCCGGCCACTCCAAAATCACGCCGAGCGGAATCCAAAGGAGCACAAATACCAGAGCAATCAGGCCAACTTTGGTAACCGTTTCAGATAACCATCGGTAAGCCTTACCCAGTAAAGCGAAGCCAGCGGCGGCAAAACCTTGGAACTTGGAGAGGGTAAGCGAAACGCGACCGGTTACGGTTTCGGTGCCATGGCTCAAAGTAGCCGTGGCCTCCCGAACCCGAGCAGGCTTAGCGGTCGAGGAAGCCGCCTTAGCCCTGCTCTTCTTTGGTCGAATTTCGCTGT
Organism: Rhodoluna limnophila; assembly: GCA_943326655.2. GTDB lineage: Bacteria > Actinomycetota > Actinomycetes > Actinomycetales > Microbacteriaceae > Rhodoluna > Rhodoluna limnophila_C. Next base: position 2,014 of record CALPUC020000153.1, on the reverse strand, counting down.
TGCTCATATTTAGACTTCGAAGTTCCCTACCGGCACTGCGACCTTCTCCAGAATCTGGGAAATGATCTGACTTGGCTTTACCCCGTCGAATTCTGCGTCTGGAGTGAGCACGATTCGGTGGGACAGCACGTTGGTTGCCAGCTCCTTTACGTCGTCTGGAGTTATGTAGTTTCGACCCTTGGTTAGAGCCCAGGTTTTCGCCAGCTTGGTGAGGTTTCTGGCTCCACGAACCGAGGAACCAACGCGAATCTGCTCAGCCTGGCGGGTTTCTTCAACGATGGTGACGATGTAGCGGAGCACTGAATCGTTGGCGATTACCTCTCGAGCCATCGCGGCCATGGTGAGGATATCGGAACCCTTGGCCACCGATGAGAGCTGCCCAGAAACCTGGGCGGTTCCCTTCAAGATTTCAACGGTTGAGTTGGGGTCGGTGTAGCCGACACTGGTCTTGATCATGAAACGGTCTAGCTGCGCTTCCGGCAGCGGGTAGGTTCCGCTCTGCTCGATAGGGTTTTGAGTTGCAATCACCAAGAACGGAAGGCCGGCGGCGCGGCGAACCTTGCCCACGGTTACGTGACGTTCTTCCATTGCTTCCAGCAGAGCCGACTGGGTTTTTGGCGATGCTCGGTTGATTTCATCGGCAAGCACCAGGTTGGCAAAAATTGGTCCTTCCTGGAACTCGAAGGCTTCCTTCTTCTGGTTGTAGACCTCGATGCCGGTGATGTCAGTTGGAAGTAGATCCGGGGTGAACTGGATTCGGGAGTACTTCATTTCCATCGACTCGGCGATTGCTCGCGCCATCGCGGTCTTTCCTGTTCCAGGAACGTCTTCCAGGAGAACGTGCCCCTCGCTGATCATGGTAGCCAACACCATTTCAACGACGTGACGCTTACCAAACAGGGTTTGCTCGACATTGTTCACAATGCCGTTGAAGAGTTTTTTGAACTCTTCCTGTTGTTTGTTACTAATTGCCATTTTTTCTCTTTCCTCGATAAATGGTTACTGCGGTGAACATGTGAATTTGTAAGTTATAGCTCCGGTCAATCCCTTGACCTTGGAGTTGGTTTGACTGCCGATGAATTGCACCGAGATGGATTTAACTGTGACACGGGTTGGAATTCTCCAGTTATCACCCGGTTTATCTAAATCACCCGTGGCATTAGAAGTGGAGACATAGGTTGGCGTGCCAAACACCTGCCAAAGCTTCTTCTTATTCGCATTTACCAATCCCTCTCCAGTTAGTTTGAAGTCAATTTCGTGGGCTCGGGTGCAAACCGAAACTTCACCGGAAATATTAGGGTCCCCTTCCATCAGGGTAAGGTCGAGCAGTTTGTCGATTCCGGTAATTTTGAGTTGCCATGAGCGTGCCACACTGACCGGTTCGAGTTTTCTGGTTCCCGCGCTGCAGGTAGTTGGGTCGTTAATCAGACAGTAGCGAACGCGGATCGTTGGGGTGGCTCCGAAGGTATCGGAGTAAATGGTGTCTTTCCAACCGGCTTCGGTGCCGGTGGCATTGAATTCTGGCTTGACCCCGGTCTTAGTCTCACTTCTACCCAGGGTAACCAGCCACGCCCCACTGTTGTTTGGGGAGGCGCTTACATCGTAGGCGAATGCTCCCGCAACTGGATCAGAAAGCGTGGAGAAACTGCTGCCGGCCACTTTGGTGTATCCGAATCCGTTGGCAAAACAGAAATATGGTGTGTAAGAAGTGTTGTCCTGGATTCCCCTTAGGGACTTGGACGACAGATTTTCTCTCTGCTTCTCGTCAGGTTCACCCAACTGGGTATCGAGAATCAGGGTTTGACCCGCGCCAACCTGCATCGATACCAGGTTGGTTCCAGAATCCCAGGCACAGGTTGGTGCTGTGCTTCCCGTGTAAAGCCCAAACGCCATGTGAACCGACTTGTCGCTCCAGTTTCGGTCGGCATTTAGAACCTTTACCTGCGCTACCCAACTGGTTCCGCGGCGAGAAGTATCAACTCGAATCGACTCAACTTTTGGCTTGGCGGCAATA
>CALPUC020000152.1 GCA_943326655.2 Rhodoluna limnophila | reverse complement strand
TGGTTGACGTTGCCGAAGGCGAGTTTGTCTTCGACACCAAACAGAATGTTCCCGCTAGCATTTAGGGGTGACCACCTCTAACTTCCACGTACGTCCGGCCACCGCGCCGGACGTTCGTGCTATCGCGGCCATGCGCCTGCCAAACGAAGGTTCTGGTCGCAAACTGCTCAAGCTGGAACTGGTTTCGCTTTTTGAAAAAGTGCCAGAGTTTTTGGTGGCTGTGAACGATGCCGGTGAAGTTGTTGGTGCAGGAGCGATACACGTTATGTGGGAAGACCTGGCCGAGGTTCGTTCGCTGATTGTTCGCGATGACCTTCGCGGCCAAGGAGTTGGGCATTTATTGGTCTCCGCTCTGCTAGAGAGAGCGAAGGCTTTGAATATTTCCCGAGTCTTTTGCCTAACCTTCGAAACAGAATTCTTTGCCAAACACGGCTTCGAGGAAATCTCCGACGTGCCGGTTGATCCGGAAACCTTTGCCGAGCTGGTTCGCTCTAACGACGACGGCGTTGCCGAGTTTTTGGATCTCGCTCGCGTGAAAGAGAACACGCTCGGTAACACCAGAATGCTGGCAATAATTTAGTCTCATGAGTCGCCGCCCTCCTCCGCACATCATTCGTCGCCGTCGCGTTGCCGGCCTAATTGTTTTGGCGATTCTGGTGAGCCTGATTTGGTGGGCTGTGGCATCGATAGCCGCACTGTTTGGTCCTCCTCCAGAGGCGGAAGAAGCCAAGGTCACCCAGTGTGCCCCTGGAGTGGTGCAGGTAACCGCGCTAGTTGGCGATGGCGAGACGCGGCTTTCAGCATTCGACATCAAGACCGACCCAGTTCTCTGGTTCACACTGAACAACACGGGTAAAAAGGCTTGCACATTCAACGCCGGGCCGAAGGTGCAGATTTACACGATTCGCATTGGCGACGAAGTTATTTGGTCTAACGAGCAGTGCGACCGTGAGGGCTTGAAAGACCAAAAGATTACCCTGAACCCTGGCAAGGAAGAAAAGGCAGTGCCCAGCCCTTGGCTAAAGGTTTACTCGAATAATGCAGGATGTGGAGAGGGCCAACCGGCTGCGCTTCCCGGAAGTTACACGTTCTCGGTTTCGGTAAATGGTGTGAATTCCGGCAACGCGGAAACCTTCTCGATCGAGTAGTTACCAGTTCAGCGCTAGGGCCAGAGCGGCTTTCACCGAAACAACACCCGAGTCGACTGTTCTAACAAACCCCAAACGCGCGGCTTCATTTTCTCGAAGTTTTCCGTTACTCACTTTTCGAACTTCACCCGCCAAACTGATTTCGCCAAAGGCGGCTAGGTTGTGAGCAATTGGTTTGTCGGAAACCGCTGAGGCAATTGCCAAGGCGATTGCTAGATCGGCCGCGGGTTCGGTGAGTTTGACTCCACCAACAGTTGAAACGTAAACGTCCATCTCGCCAACTCTTAGGCCAGCTCGGCGCTCGAGCACGGCGAGAAGCATGGCAACTCTTGATGAGTCGACACCGTTGGTTACTCGTCGTGGGTTTGGTGAAGAGGATTTCACCACTAGGGCTTGAACTTCAGCAATGAGCGCGCGCTTCCCTTCAACCGTGACCGTGACGCAGGTTCCTGAAACCGGGGTTTCTGGCCGAGAGAGAAACAGCCCGGAAGGGTCGGGAACCTCGTTGATTCCCTCTCCAGTCATTTCGAAACAGCCGACCTCATCGGTTGGCCCGAAGCGGTTCTTCTGGCTGCGCACGAAGCGAAGCGCGGTTTGACGATCGCCTTCGAAGTGGCAAACCACGTCTACCAGGTGTTCAAGCGCTCGAGGGCCGGCGATGTTGCCGTCTTTGGTGACATGGCCTACCAGGATGATCGGAAGGTCTTTCTCCTTGGCTACCCGAATCAGGTTGCTGGCAACTTCTCGGATCTGGCTCGGCATTCCGGCAGCACCATCTAGCTCGGCGTGAGCAATTGTTTGAACCGAGTCGACGATGAGCAGCTGCGGCCCAACCTCTTCAATTTGCCCGAGCACACTTGCCAGATCGGTTTCTGAGGCAAGGTAGAGGTTTGGAGTTAGCGCTCCGGTGCGTTCGGCGCGCAACCGAATCTGACCAACCGACTCTTCGCCGGATACGTAAAGAACTCGCAAGCCTTTGTTGGCCGCGTTCGAGGCAACCTCGAGCAGCAATGTTGATTTACCAACGCCCGGTTCACCGGAAAGCAGGATAACCGCACCTGGCACTAGACCGCCGCCGAGCACGCGGTCGAATTCGCCGACGCCGGTGCTCCAGGCGGTTACGTTCTCGGTGGAGATTTCGGTGATTGGCTTAGCGGCCGAAGAACCAACGATAACGGCAGGTTTTAGTGAACGAGCCACACCTAAACCTCGTGAATTGGAGGTGCCACCTTCAACCAAACTATTCCAGGCTTGGCACTCGCCACACTGGCCAACCCACTTGGCGCTACCCCAGCCGCACTCGGCACAGGTGTACTCGGATTTGGTTTTCGTAGCCATGCAACAAAACTACCAAGCCGGTAAGACGTTGGCCCTAACCTAAACTGAACTGGTGAATATCAATCGCATCGCCATCCTCGGTTCGGGCTCCATGGGAACCGCAATTCTCTCTGGGCTGCTCGCTTCAGGCTTTGAAGCGTCAAAGGTGACCATCACCACCAAGACCGAGGCGAGTGCCGACAAACTTGCCGACGAACTCGGCGTGAACGCGATTGCACTTGCTGAGAAGGCATCCGCCAACCAGGACGCAGTTGCGGGTGCCGATGTGGTTTTGGTGGCTGTGAAGCCGGCCTATGTGGTTGAAGTTTTGAATGAAGTTGCATCGCAACTGCAGTCGAATGCCCTGGTGATTTCGGTGGCTGCTGGCATTACCACCGCTTCGATGGAGGCGGCCGTTCCGGCGGGGGTTGCCGTGGTTCGCGCAATGCCAAACACGCCAGCCATTGTTGGGCGCGCGGTTACCGGAGTCTCAACCGGTTCTCGGGTTTCTGATGCTCAACTGGAAACTGCACTTGATCTTTTTGAAACCGTTGGACGGGTTGTGGTTTTGCCTGAAGAGCAGATCGATGCGCTCAGCACTATTTCCGGGTCCGGCCCTGCTTACGTGTTCTATCTTGTAGAGCAGCTCACTCTGGCAGCTCAGGAAATGGGTTTCGCAGAAGACGTGGCCGCGATGCTGGTTGAAGAAACTTTCGCTGGCGC
>CALPUC020000151.1 GCA_943326655.2 Rhodoluna limnophila | reverse complement strand
TGGGGTCTCATTCCTCGCTGGGCTAAAGACAACACCGGCGCTCCCCTGATCAACGGACGAATTGAAACCATCCTGGAAAAGCCATCTTTCAAAGATTCGGTAATTCGTCGTCGCTGTGTGATTCCAGCCAGTGGCTACTACGAGTGGCAGGTAAAGCCGGATGGAACGAAGCAGCCGTTTTACATTCACGCTGGCAATGAAGGCATGTTTGCGCTAGCCGGGCTTTACGAGTGGTGGAAAAACCCAGAGGACGGCCAGTGGCTGCTTTCGGCAACCACCCTCACCAAAGACACCGCTCCGGAGTTAGCTCACATTCACGACCGCAACCCGGTGTTACTCACTCCAGACACTTTCGAGGCCTGGATTGACCCCCACATCGAAGGCGATCTCGACCTTTTGAGGGCGGCAGCAGCCGGCTCAGACGAAGTTATGCACGAGGTTTTGTTTCAGGCGGTTGGCCAGGACGTAGGCAAGGTCAAGATCAACAACGAGGGCTTAATCAAAGCCATTTAGGCGACACGCCGTATCCGATTTGCAATGTCGGTGCCTCTTCATACACTCTTGATATTCGAACATTTGTTCGAATTGTCTTGAGGGAGGTTCCTACATGTTGCATGTTGATGAACAGGTAGCCGTTGCCGTAAACGGAACCGGCGAGCCAATTGGTTTCAAGTGGCGAAATGCCAACTTTTTGGTTGCCAACAAGCCGATGCGCTGGTTCGCCAGGCGCGAGTGGTGGGCAGAGGCCGTGCGGGTTCAGCGCGGAGTTGGCCGCGACGTAATCGAAGTGGAAATGTGGCGGCTTATGGCTTCTGATCTGCGGTCCAAAACCTGCCAGCAGTATGAGCTGCTGCACGCGGTTGGCAAAGACGATTGGCGACTAGTTCTGGTTTATCCGTGAGTTTCACCCACCTAACCGTAGCTTCGGCGTTTTCTGGGCACTTCGGCGTGACCCGCCCGGAACTGCTCGCTGAAGCCGCTGCCGCCAGGGCCGAACGTGCACTGGCGATTACCGACCGAAACGGGCTCTACGGCGCCGTGAAGCACATTGGCGCCTGCCTCAAGCTCGGCCTGAAGCCAATTGTTGGAGTTAGCCTCAACATTCTGAACGAAACCGATGAAACCCTGGCGCGCTGCGTAATCTTGGCACACGGAGAAGATGGCGGAATCGGCTGGGCAGCGCTCTGCCGACTGGTTTCGGCGGCCAACACCACCAAGCGCAAAGAAGCCGGCATTCGCCTAACCGAGCTAGCCAAACACATCAATCGCGACGGGCTAACCGTGGCCACGGTGTTACTGGGCCCGGATAGCAACTTCGGTCGAGCAACGCTTACCGAAAATCGCACCGAGGCCGCCGGTGTTTTGATTCAGTGGCTCAGAGCGCTCCCCGGCAGAGGCGCTTTGGCGATTGAGATTGCCACCCACCTAACCGAACCGGGTTCTCAGTATTCGCTCACGCAGGCCAGAAGAATGTTGGCGCTCGCCGATAACCTAGGTGTTCCAGCCATCCTCACCAACGCGGTGCGCTATCTGGAACCAGATGATGCACTAACCGCTGATGTGCTCGATGCGGCGAGGTTTCTGGAACCGCTCGGAAACTTCGAATTGCAACCAAACGCTCAGGGCTGGCTCAAGCCGGCAAAACTTATGCACGCAATTGCGCTGGAGGTTGCCGAAGATCGAGTTCGCGCGAAAAAACTGCTCGACACCACAGAACTACTGGCTCAAAAGTGTGAGCTCAACCCGGAGAAAGACTGCGGCTGGGGAAAGCCAAAAACTCCCGAAAAAGCGTTGCTCGGAATCGATGGAAACCCGTTTGAGGTGCTCTGGCAGAAAGCGCATGCGGCAATCGACTGGCGCTACCCAAACGCCAAAGAGAAAAAATTGTTAGACGTAAAACATCGCCTGAGCAAAGAGCTAATCACCATCAACCAACTGGGTTTCGCCACCTATTTCCTCACCGTTGCCGACGTAGCCCAGATGATCCGCGACATGAAAATCCGCATCGCCGCCAGAGGGTCTGGGGCTGGCTCACTCACCAACTACCTGCTGGGCATTAGCGGGGTTGACCCGATTGAGCACAACCTGTTGTTCGAACGCTTTTTGTCAACCGAACGCTCCAGCCTTCCCGACATCGACATCGACGTGGAATCGGCCAGGCGTCACGATATTTATCGAGCCATTTTCAAGCGATACGGTTCTCAGCGGGTTACTTTGCTGTCGATGCAATCAACCTACCGAGGTCGCGGAGCAATGCGAGATTCTGGGCTGGCGCTCGGCCTCGACGACGATGAAATTGATGAGATCGCCAAAAACATGTGGCGGTTTAGTGCCAGAACTTTTCGCGCTGCCACCGAAACCAAGCCAGAGCTTTCCAAGCTGAGCGCGGCACTCGAATCAGATCGCAAGATGAACCTGCTGGTTGACATCACCGAACGACTAGACCGGCTCCCCCGCCATATTTCGATGCATCCCTGCGGGGTCATTCTCGGCGATGGGAGCCTGCTCGATCTCACTCCGGTCGAAACCAGCGGCATGGGTCTGCCGATGAGCCAATACGACAAAGACGACATGGACCCGATGGGGATGTTGAAACTAGACGTCCTCGGCGTGCGAATGCAAAGCGCCATGGCCTACGCAATCCGTGAAATCGAGAAAACCCAGAATCGGCACATCGAACTGGATGAAATCCCCAAAGACGATGCCAAGACCTTCGAACTGATTCGAACCACCAACACTCTGGGAATCTTCCAGATTGAAAGCCCTGGTCAACGAGAGCTAACCGGCAAGCACCAACCAACCGAGTTCAACGACCTGACGATACAAATTTCACTGTTTCGCCCAGGTCCGATGAAGGGCAACATGATTGCCCCTTACCTAGACGGACGCCACGGATTCGCCAAAGCCGAATACCTTCACCCGGATTTGAAACCAATCCTTCAAGAAACCTACGGCGTCGTGATTTTTCACGAACACGTGCTTCGCATCTTCGACAAACTAACCGGTTGCGGTTTAGCCAAAGCCGACGAATTTCGTCGCAGTTTAGAAAACCCGCGAGTAGCCCAGAGCGTGGAACGCTATTTCAAAACTCAAGCCAACATTCGAGGCTATGACCGCGAAACCGTGGAAAAGGTTTGGGCTATCCTGGCCGGATTTTCCAGTTTCGGTTTCTGCAAAGCTCACGGAGCAGCGTT
>CALPUC020000150.1 GCA_943326655.2 Rhodoluna limnophila | reverse complement strand
CGCGTTATCAAGCGTTTCGGCGATTTTGTGGCCGTTGGCCTAGACGTTCGCGGAACCACGCTTGCGGCACGTGGCTGGACCCAAGAGGGTGGGGATCTCTACGAAGTGCTCGCTCGCCTAGAGCAGGCCGGTTGCTCGCGTTACGTGGTTACCGATGTAACCAAGGACGGCACGCTAAAAGGCCCAAACCTAGAATTACTCAAGAGCGTGATGCAGCACACCAAGCAGCCGGTGGTAGCTTCCGGTGGAATCTCGAGCCTGCAAGACATCACCGATTTGCACGCACTTGTGTCGCTTGGTCTTGAAGGCGCCATCCTAGGAAAGTCGCTCTATGCCAGCAAGTTCACTCTTGAAGAAGCTTTGGCCATAGCGAACCAGAAGATCTAATGTCGCACGATTCCCTAAACCCAGATAGATTCGCCGACTCAGCCGGTGTTCCCTGGGAAGGTCGCGGATTTGAACCAAATGCCTTTGCCGGCGACGACGGGAAAGCCGACCAGCGGCTAATCGAGGCCATTTTGGCGCTTCATGCTGGAACCGGTACCCAGGTTCAGGTTATCGATGCGTTCCGCAAGGCCCGCGTGCTGATTCCTCTGCTCGCCAATCTAGGGGAGTCGGGCGAGGGTGCTCACGGGCAGACCGTGGACAAATCGGCAGATCTAAGTATCGTCACCGTGGAAACGCCAGACCAGCAAAATGGTCTGCCGGTGTTCTCAAGTGTTGAAGCCATGACGGCTTGGAACAAAGACGCGCGTCCGGTTCCTCACAGTTCAGTTAAGGCAGCGCTCGCGGCGGCAGCCGAAGGTAACACCAGAATCGTGCTAGACCCTGGTTCACCCACTGAATTCGTGATTCGCCGCCCAACATTCGAAGCAATCGCAAGAGATATTCCTTGGACGCCTTCCTACGAAGACTCTGAGGTGGCTACAGAGTTCGATCAGGCGCTCGCGGGAAATCCAGAACTGGCCGGTTGGTCGATTGCCGGGGGAGACCCGCTTTCAGTATTGGCCTCCGCTGAGGTTGAACTAACTCTGAGCCTGGCGAAGACCCTTACCCAAGAAGAGTTCGATGCGCTCATGCAGAAAATCGCCAAAAGCATTTCGGAAAGCGAAGTTATCGCAGAGCGAGTTGACTCGCTACGGGTAAAACTAGCTAGCGCCTAAGCTACGGGACCGGTGAACTTCTCGCCTGGGCCGGCGCCTGGAGCATCGGGCATAGGGGATGCTTCGCGGAAGGCAAGTTGAACCTCACGAAGGGCATTACGAAGGATGCGTGCGTGCTGATCGCCCATGTATGGGGCGGCACCGGTTACCAAACCTGCGGTCGCGTCGATGATTTTGCGAGCTTCGTCTAGATCTGCACGGCGGCCGTTTTCGGCAAGCCCACAGTGAATTGCAGCCACGTTCAACAGTTCGATGGTGTAGCGGGCAATGATCTCAACCGCTGGCACATCGGCGATGTCGTTGATTTCTGCATTTTGTTCAGACATTGGGGTTTTCCTTTTTAGTAACTTCTGCTAGGCTAGCCCATGGCTCTGGAGTTCGCTTCAGACAGAAGAGGATTTATTTCCCACCCGCGTTCACCGCTTTTAGGTTTCCGGGTTAGCTAGAAACGAATCGTTTCTGTGCATTTAGAGCACTGCTCTTGATGTGGCCGTAGTAGTCATATCAATTAGGAGCACTTATTAGCGACCCACGTATTAACGACCGCATCCGTGTGCCAGAGGTTCGCCTCGTAGGCCCGGCAGGCGAACAGATTGGCGTAGTCCGCATCGAAGACGCATTGCGTTTAGCAGCGGAAGCAGACCTAGACCTAGTTGAGGTTGCACCAACATCTAAGCCACCGGTAGCCAAAATCATGGACTACGGAAAGTTCAAATACGAAGCCGCTCAGAAGATCCGTGAAGCGCGAAAGAACCAGGTCAACACCATTCTGAAAACCGTACGATTCGGTTTGAAGATTGATGCCCACGACTATGGAACCAAGCGCGGACAGATCGAAAAGTTCCTAAAGGCTGGCGACAAAGTGAAGGTCATGGTGGTCTTCCGCGGTCGCGAACAGTCACGTCCAGAGATGGGCATCACGCTTCTCAAGAAGCTGGCTGAAGAGGTCAACACCTTGGGCTCGGTTGAGTCCAATCCGTCAATCGACGGACGCAACATGGTGATGGTCATCGGTCCGCTGAAGAGCAAGGTTGAGGTCAAGGCCGAAACCAAGAAGGCTGCCGAGAAATCTGCAGTAACCAAGAAGTCGGCAGCGGAAGCTGCCGAGTAGGAAAACAGGAGAGACAATGCCTAAGCAGAAAACCCATTCGGGCGCCAAGAAGCGCTTTCGCTTCACCGGTAGCGGCAAGTTGATGAAGCAGCAGATCAACATGCGCCACAACCTGGAGCACAAGTCAAGCCGTCGCACCCGTCGCCTGAACCAGGACCAGGTTGTATCGGCAGCAGACTTCAAGACCATCAAGAAGCAGCTCGGCCACTAGTCGAATTCGAAGATTTTAGGAGATAACAAATGGCAAGAGTAAAAAACGCTGTCAACGCAGCGAAGAAGCGTCGTACAGTACTAGAGCGCGCACACGGTTACCGTGGTCAGCGTTCACGCTTGTACCGCATGGCCAAGCAGCAGATGCTGCACTCGTTGGTCTACGCGTACAACGACCGTAAAGACAAGAAGGGTAACTTCCGTCGTCTGTGGATCCAGCGCATCAATGCTGCTGCACGCCTAAACGGAATGACCTACAACCGTCTAATCCAGGGCTTGAACCTTGCAGGTGTTTCAGTTGACCGTCGTATCTTGGCTGACTTAGCCGTGAACGATGCTCCGGTATTCGCTTCGCTAGTGGCAAGCGCTAAGGCTGCCCTTCCAAAGGACACCTCAGCTCCAAAGGTTAGCTAAGTTGCTCGACGATCCCAAGGCCCGGAAGGTCCGCGGGGTCGCACAGCTTGCAAAGAAAGATGCCCGGTCTGAGACCGGGCTCTTTCTGCTTGAAGGGGTGCAAGGGCTAAAAGAAGTTCTTGCGCAACCTTCGCTAATGGTTGAGTTGTACGCCACCGAGGAAGCCGTTGAGAGAAACGCCGACCTTTTCGATGCGCTGGCCGATGCCGGGGTTTTCGTTGAGTTGGCAACTGCCTCGGTCTTGAAGGCTATGTGCGACACCGAAACCCCTCAGGGTGTAGTTGCAGTTTGCAAGCAGCT
>CALPUC020000149.1 GCA_943326655.2 Rhodoluna limnophila | reverse complement strand
CTCGGCTCCTCGCGTCCGCTATTTGTGGGAGACCGCATTGACACCGACATTCTCGGAGCAAATCGAGCCGGAATCGATTCGGTTTTGGTGCTGACCGGTATCAGCAGACCGAAGGAACTGCTTGCAACCAGCGCAGAGTCGCGCCCAACTTTTGTAATCAGCGATCTGCGAGAGTTGCTCGTTCCTTACCAAGAACCAAAGAAGACCAAATTCGGTTACTCTTTGCGTGGCTCGGAAGTTGAACTACTCGGTAACAAAGTTCGCGTAACCGCTGGGGATCCTCGTGGGATTGACGCCCTCCGTTGTGCCTGCGCCGTGGTTTGGTCGAGCGATAAGGCGATCCACACTCTAGATGTTGAATCAGAACTTTACGAATAGGCTAGGAACATAATGTCTAACGAAATTGTCGAAACCGTGGCGGCCGAACTAGGTCGCATCGCGTCTTTGGCTCCAGAAGAACAGCCGGAAGCCTACTCGCAGCTACAGCAAAAACTTCAGCAGGTACTCGACGGTAAGCCTTGGTCAGAGTAGACATCGCTCTTACCGAAGCCGGTCTGGCCCGATCACGAAATCAGGCTGCCGCTTTAGTAGAGGCCAATCGGGTGAGCATCAATGGTCGCCCTGCGCGAAAGTCGTCCCAGGATGTGCCAGAGGGTGCGAAGTTAGTCGTTATCGACGCTGATGACTATGTATCTAGAGCCGGCCATAAGCTTGCCATGGCTCTTGACGAATTTGAAACCCTAGAAATTCAGGGGAAGCAGGCTCTCGATGTTGGGGCTTCGACCGGGGGTTTTACCGACGTATTGCTTCGACGCGGTGCAGAGCACGTCATTGCCATCGATGTGGGTCACGATCAAATCGTTTCGGAACTTTTGGAAAATCCTAGGGTCACTAGCATCGAAGGCTTTAATGCGAGGGAGCTGAGTGATAAATCGCTGGCTGTTGCCCTCGGAAAGCAAGCACCAACAATCGACCTGGTGGTCGCTGACCTTTCATTCATATCGCTGACTTTAGTGCTTGACGGCATGTTTGCGGTTGCCCCAAACGCGGATTTTGTGCTGCTCGTGAAGCCGCAGTTTGAGGCCGGAAAACATTCGCTCAATGCTCATGGAATCGTCGTTGACCACCGTTCGCGAGCCGAGGCTATCGAGCAGGTAGCGCTGCATGCCGAAAAACTGGGTCTCAAAATAGTTGACTTGGTGAGATCCAAACTCCCGGGCACCCATGGGAATATTGAATATGTTCTGTGGATGAGTGCAAAGCAGGGTCAATATCTATCACAATGGATGGAACGGGTTTCATCATTAACTAAGGAGGCGAGATGAGCAACAAACGTTTTGTGCTGGTTGTTTCACACACTCGCCGAGAAGACGCCAGAAACGCCGCCAGACAGGTAGCCGAGCAACTGAGACTCGGGGGAATCGTGCCGGTGTTCCCGCAGCAAGAACTTACAGAATTGCAAACGGCGGAGCAAGAGGCAGGATTTTTAGAGTCTCCCCTCGCGAACGCCGGAGTTCTAGGCAAAGAATGCCAGATTGAAGACTTGGAACTGGTCATCGTTCTAGGCGGCGACGGAACCATCCTGAAGGCTGCGGAGATTGTTAGAGAAGCCGCCACACCACTTCTGGGCATAAATCTAGGTCACGTTGGTTTCCTAGCCGAAAGCGAAAGAGACGGTCTAGACGATGCGGTTAAGCGCGTGGTGGCCAGGGACTATCTAATCAAGGAACGTCTCACACTCGACGTTGGAGTTTATGTCGAAGGTAAAGAGGTTTTCAGAACCTGGGCGCTCAATGAAGCGACTATTGAGAAGAGTTCGACCGAGAAAATGCTTGAAGTGGTAGTCGAAATCGATCGCAAACCACTGACTAGTTTTGGATGCGACGGGATAATTCTGGGCACACCAACCGGTTCCACCGCCTATGCTTTCTCGGCTGGAGGCCCGGTGATTTGGCCTTCAGTTGAGGCGATCACGGTTGTTCCGCTAAGTGCTCACGCCCTGTTTGCGAGGCCACTAGTGGTGAGCCCCAGAGCGACCATCGCGGTTGAAGTTCTGCAGCGCAGCAACGGTGCAGGTGTTCTCTGGGCCGACGGCCGACGAACCTGGCATTTGCCGCCGGGTGCTCGAGTAGAAGCGCGCCGCTCAGAGTTACCGGTTCGTTTGGCTAGATTCCGCCAGGGGCCGTTTAACGACCGCCTGGTCAAGAAGTTCTCACTGCCGGTCGACGGTTGGAGAGGCCCAGTCGAGGGAAGCTAAGTGATCGAAGAAATCTCAATCCGAGACCTCGGGGTAATCGCTGATGCCAAGTTACGATTCGGCCCGGGCCTCACCGTACTAACCGGTGAAACCGGTGCTGGAAAGACTATGGTTTTAACCGCACTCGGCCTACTTCTGGGAGAACGTTCCGACACCAGCGCAATTCGCCAGGGTCAAGATCAGATTTTCGTTGAGGGTCGTTGGCTGATACCTAACCACGCGAAGGCGAAGCAGTTGGTCTCGGAAGCCGGCGGGGTCATTGAAGACGGCCAGCTTCTGGTGAATCGAATTGTGTCTAGAGATGGCCGGTCCCGTTCGGCAATTGGCGGCGCCTCGGCTCCGGTAAATATCCTTTCGTCGCTCGGCGAGCAACTCGTTGCGGTTCACGGGCAATCAGACCAGATTCGATTGAAGTCGGCCGTGGCTCAACGAGAAGCACTTGACCAGTTCTCAGGAGTGGCTGAACTTCTTGGCAAATACCGTGAATCATTTGATGAATGGAAAGCGCTGGAGCATCGATTGGTGGAACTGCGAAGCGCCTCAGCGTCCAAGGCCGTTGAACTTGAGCAGCTCAAAGAAGCCACCTCAGAATTAGAGCGTCTGAACGCTCAGCCGGGCGAAGATGTTGCCCTCGCTGAAAAGGCCCAACGCCTGACCCATAGTGAAGAACTTCGAGTCGCCGCCTCGGAGGCTCACGAGTTAATCTCCAGTGAGAATGAGCAAACCGACGCCATTGCTCTGGTCGGTAAGGCCAGACGGCTTCTGGAAGCCGCCGCCGTTAATGACCCTGAGCTCGGAAAAATTGCGGAAACTCTGCGGGAATTAGGTTTCCAGCTCGGAGAAAATGCCGCCGCCCTGAGTGGCTATCTCGCCTCCAGTGAGAGCGGAGGAGCGGAGGAACTCGATCGGGTGCAACAGCGACGAGCAGAACTGTCTGCGGCCATG
>CALPUC020000148.1 GCA_943326655.2 Rhodoluna limnophila | reverse complement strand
TACCCTCGAAGGCAAAACAATTAAAGACATCAAAGGGTTATTCAAATGACGGAAAACTACCGCGAACAACCCACCGGACCATTTGCAACAGGGGATAAGGTTCAACTTTCTGGGCCCAAGGGTCGTATCTACACAATCACGCTCCAAGAAGGCGGATCATTTGGTACCCACCGCGGCGACATCAGGCACAACGACATCATCGGAAAACCTGAAGGCTCAGTTATTGAGAATCAATTTGGAGTTGAATATCTCGCACTGAGGCCGTTGTTGACCGACTTCGTAATGTCGATGCCAAGAGGTGCTGCAATTATCTATCCAAAGGATTCGGCACAAATCATTGTCGAGGCAGACATTTTCCCTGGAGCCCGGGTGGTTGAAGCCGGCGTTGGTTCAGGAGCGCTCTCGCTTTACCTCCTTCGGGCCATTGGTCCCTCTGGCAGGTTGGATAGCTTCGAACGCCGTGAAGAATTTGCCGAGATTGCGCGCTCGAACGTGATTACACACACCGGCCGTGACCCGAAGAATTGGGACATTCACATCGGCGACTTGCAGGATCGACTACCCGAGTTTGTTCAAAAGGGGAAAGCCGACCGCGTGGTCTTGGACATGCTTGCCCCCTGGGAATGCATCGAGGAAGTGGCGGAAGCTCTTATTCCCGGTGGATTGGTGCTCGGTTATGTGGCAACCGTGACCCAACTATCAAGATTCTTGGAAGGCCTTCGTTCCAGCGGTCACTTTGCAGAGCCGAAAGCATGGGAGAGCATGGTTCGCGGTTGGCACCTCGAAGGTTTAGCGGTCAGACCAGAACACCGAATGATTGGCCACACCGGGTTTTTGGTGACTGCAAGAAGAATTGCCCCGAACACAGTCTTGCCAAGTTTCAAAGTTCGTGCGGCCAAAAACGGTGGTTCCTCCGAGGATCTGACCGTTTGGAACCCAGAGCATTTGGAGACTCGCAAAGTGAGCGAGAAGAAACTACGCAAAACGGTTAGAAACGCCCAAAGTTCGGCCGACTCAAAACTAGACCAAAGCCGCTAAGCAACCAAAAACGCGGTAAAATTTAGGAAATAAGCAGAAAGCTCAAATTGAAAAAAATCATCGCGTCCGCGCTAATCCTGGCTTCAACTCTCGCCCTTTCTGGTTGCTCGACCAGCATGTATGACGGCCTTAAATCCACCTGTGGTGAGTTTAAAACTGGACCAGAAGTGAAGACCGTGAAGGTTTCGACTGATCTAACCAAAGAGCCAACCGTCAACTTCATGACTCCGCTTGATTCTGCAAAACCTGCTCTTCAAACCGCGATAGTTGTTGAAGGTAAAGGTCCTAAGATTACTGGCGGGCAGTTTGTTACTTGGGAGTACGCGGTTTTCAGCGGTAACGACAAATCCGAGATATCCAAGACCTCATTCAATGGAACTGATTCACCGCAGCAAATGGTTCCCGAGAAGGGTGATCTTTGCACGGCACTAGCTGGAGTGAGGGAAGGTTCTCGAATAGCACTTCTCGTTCCTAGTGAGGTAGCGGGTACATCTTCAACCGGCGAGCCAGCATCACAGGTTTGGGTTTTTGACATTAAGAAGGTTTTCCTTCCTCGCGCTGTCGGTGCATTGAAGCCGGCTGAAAACGGCATGCCAACAGTTGTTCGCGACGTCAATGGCAAGCCAGCGGTAACGCTGCCTAAGAGCGCTGAGCCTACTGAATTCAAGAAGTCAATTCTTATTGAAGGTTCCGGAGATGTAGTAAAGAACGGTCAAACTGTTCTGGCGCATTACTCTGGTTACCTCTGGGACGGAACCATTTTCGATTCTTCTTGGGAAAACGGGCAACCGGCAACATTTGTTGCTAGCGAAACAGCTGTGGTCCCCGGATTCCTAAAGATTCTCGAAGGAGCCAAGGTGGGCTCTCAACTAATCGCGGTGATTCCTCCTGATTTGGCATACGGGGCAACCGGGAATGGTTCGGTACCTCCAAATGCCACCCTTGTTTTCGTCGTTGATATCTTAGGAATCGTTAAGTAGGCAAGCTTGACCGATACTGGGGATAGTTGGGTGCTGGAGCCAGACGATCGGTCTGAGCGCCTTTACTCTCTAACGCTGGCCCTAATTCGAACCGAAGTTGGACTAACCCGGGAAGAAATCTTCACCGCGATTCGTGGATACCGATTTGATTTAGAGAAATCGGGCGGACTAGACGGCGATCTGAGCTCACTAACCAAGAAATTTGAGCGCGATAAGACCGATCTGCGCGAAATGGGTTTGCAGATAATCCCTGCCGGGAGCAATGAAGGCGATGCAGATTTCCGCTACCGAATATCTAGAGACACCTACATTTGGCCAAAGGGTGCCACGCTAAGCGCCAAACAGCTTCAGTTACTCGAACTCGCCGCTAGTGTCTGGGACCACGCCGCTCTATCTCCCGAAGCAACTCAGGCTATCACGCGATTGAGAGCGATTGCGGAGGTTGGTCAGGGTCAGGCTGGAAGCGGCCTTGCCCCCAGAGTTAGCACGATCGAACCAAGCTTTTCTCCTATAAAAAACGCGATTGCGGAGTCGACAGAAATATCTTTCCACTACAAGAAAGCCGACGGCAGCACCTCAGTTCGTCGAGTTCAACCGTGGCAATTAAGTCACACGCACGGGCTTTGGATTCTACTGGCTTGGGATGTGGAACGAGAAGCTCCGAGGAACTTCCTGCTGAAACGAATTCATTCGAAAGTAGATCGTCTGAAAGTTGCTTTTGATAAGCCTGACGCGGAGAAAGTAGCGGCTGCGAAAAGTGAGTTGTCGCAACTGTACTCGCTCAATTTAGCGACGATCCGCGTTCTACCTGGCACCACGGCAGCGATGCACTTCGAAACACACAATTCACCAAGTGGCGAGGTTCAAATTAATTACCTGGACCTTCCTCTTCTGGCCGAAGAACTGATGGAGTTTGGCTCTTCTGTGAAGGTGATTGAGCCTCCTGAGCTCAAGGAGCTCATTCAAGACACCTTGAAGCAGGTGATTGCCAACCATGCCTAAATTGAAGTATTCGCTGCCAGGCGATCACCGTTACAACACTTTGATGTCGATCGTGGGCCTTCTCCAACGCGAGGGTGAGGTTCACCTCGATGATCTGTCCAAGCACTTCAACGTGCAGCCTGCAGTGATGCGTGGCATGCTCTCAACTCTAAACAAAACATCGTTCATGCCTCGCAACTCTGAAGAACAG
>CALPUC020000147.1 GCA_943326655.2 Rhodoluna limnophila | reverse complement strand
GGAAATTGCGCTCACCTTTAGGTCTCTCACCGAGCCATCGAAATCTGAGGTTTTAGCCAGGCCGGGAGCTGCCCACCAGCGACGACCCATGGCCGGCGACGACACCACCGATAGAACCGGTTTCCCGTTGACGCTCAGAGCGATCAGAGTTGCCCAAACGGGAACGCCACGCATGTAGTTTGCCGTTCCGTCGATTGGATCGATGACCCACTTTCTAGAATCTGTTCCAGAAACCCCGAACTCTTCGCCAACGATTCCGTCGTTCGGGCGTTCCGAGGTTAGAACTTCCTTGATGGCTAGTTCCACAGCGCGGTCGGCGTCGGTAACCGGGCTTCGATCCGGCTTGGTTTCAACATGTAAATCGAGGGCACGGAACCTCGCCAGGGAGATGGCGTCGGCGATGTCGGCAAGGCGCAGAGCCAGCGCTAAATCATCTGAAGTGTTCATGAAACTAGGTTAACCCGCGAGTGATGAGATGAGTCGGCGAAGTGAATCAACTCGGCTCGCGCTGAGTTTCCCATTACTTACCGCTTCATCCAAATCGCAGTCGGGGGAGTTGGCCTCGTGGCTGCAGTCGCGCGGGCACACTTGCGCTACTTCCCAGAGATCAGAAAAGCTTTTCACCAGGTTGTCTGGGTCGATGTGACCGAGCCCAAATGAGCGAACTCCAGGAGTATCGATGATCCAACCATCTCCCAGATCGATAGCACGAGCCGAAGACGACGTGTGCCTTCCTCGCCCGGTAACCTCGTTCACCACACCAACGGCTCGGTCGGCTTCGGGAGCCAACTCATTTACGAGCGTGGATTTACCAACACCAGAGTGACCAACTGTCACGGTTACGTGGTTGGCCAGTAGAGTTCTGAGTTCGTCGAGCTTCGGAGAGTCTGAGCGAGTTTGAATAACCGGAATGTTGAGCGAATCGAAATTGGCCAAGAACTCGGCGGGGTCTTGCAGGTCGGTTTTGGTAATCACCAGAATCGGGGATAGCCCAGCGTCATAGGCGGCAGCAAGGTACCGATCAACCAGACGGGTGCGCGGCTCAGGGTTGGCGGCTGCAATCACAATTGCCATCTGATCGGCGTTTGCCACAATTACCCGCTCAACCACATCGGTGTCATCGGCGCTTCGCCTCAGCAGTGTTTTCCGTTCTTCAACGCGCACGATTCTCGCCAGTGCTCCAACAGTGTCTGAAGTGTCTCCGCTTAGCGAAACACGGTCGCCAACCACCGCACCGGCTTTTCGAATCTCTTTACCCATGGTTGCCATAACCACTCGTCGATCCGCATCTAGCAGCACGTGATAGCGGCTCTTATCAACGCCGGTAACCATACCCATCGGCGCGTTTTTATACTCGGGACGATTTTTGGTTCGCGGCTTGTTTCCCTTGGGGTTGGGGCGAATGCGCACATCGCTTTCGTCTAAATCGTTCTCGCCGCCTTCGGGCTCGTATAGCCAGCTCAAGACTTTTCTCCGAGCAGCTGTTGCCACATGGCGGGAAAGTTTGGCATGGTCTTCGAGGTGGTTTCGATGTTTTCCACGAGAATCCCAGGCACCCGAAGCCCAATGATTGCGCCGGCGGTAGCCATGCGGTGGTCGTCATAGGTTTTCCAAAGCCCGCCGTGCATGGTGTTGGTTGGAACAATCTCCCAACCATCTTCGGTTTCGGTAGCGTTTCCGCCAATTCGGTTGATCTCGGTTGCCATCGCTGCCAAGCGATCGGTCTCATGCCCGCGAATGTGGGCGATTCCCGTGATGCGAGAAGGTGACTCGGCCAGCACCGCGAGTGCCGCAACTACCTGTGCCAGCTCCCCACCCCTGGATAAATCGATGTCGATGCCCTTGATACTGCCGCTGCCGGTGATGGTTAGCCCGCGCTCATCTCGCACAATGCTCGCACCCATCTGCTGCAAAATTCCGTCGAAGTCACTTCCAACCTGCGTGGTGTTGGTTGGCCAGTCGGGGATGGTTACCGAACCACCGGCCACCATGGCGGCTGCTAGAAACGGCCCAGCGTTGGAAAGATCTGGCTCAATCTGCTTGAAGCCTCCGGCCACCGGACCCGGCTCCACTCGCCAAACGCTTGGCTCTGGGTTACTAACCGAAACCCCGCGTTCGCGCAAGCACTCCAAGGTCATCTCGATGTGCGGAAGACTCGGCAGGTGATCGCCCACGTGGCGCAGGGTCAAACCGTTTTTGAAGCGAGGTGCCACCAACAACAAACCAGAAACAAACTGCGACGAAGAGGAGGCGTCGATGGTAAGTTCGCCACCTTCAACCTCGCCGGTTCCCAAAACTTTGAACGGCAATGAGAGCGATTCTGCTGAAACCTCAACCCCCAGCGCGCGAAGTGACGTGATCGTGGTGTCCATCGGGCGCTTTCTCGCACCCGCGTCGCCGTCAAAGGTAATTCTTCCTCGGTTGAGAGTTGATAATGGCGGCACGAAGCGCATCACTGTGCCTGCCAAGCCGCAGTCGATCGTGGAGGATGCAGTCAAGGTTGCTGGAGAAACCTTAGGCGATGTGGTTCCGCCCCCGACAACCTCAGAGCCCAAAGTCTGTAATGCCGCTAGCATCAGGCTGCTGTCCCTGGAAACCAGTGCGCCGGCAAACTGTGTCGGCTCTTCTGCGATGGCCGCTAGAACCAGCTCTCGATTCGTTAGAGATTTTGAACCCGGAAGCGCAACTGTAGCCTGCAGCGCACTGGACGCAACTGGCGCGTGCCACTGTGAATACGTCGAATCAGTCATCTGCTACTAAATTACCACCGACGAAACCTACCTCCCGCGGATAAACTTGAAGGAGATGACTAAGCCAAAAAGCACCAAAGAAGCAGAAGCCCTAAAACTTCTTCAGTTTGAACAACAGGCAATTCCACTTATGGCAAAACTTATGCCGTTTGCCATGGAAAAATCTCAGTACAACCGCTCTGAAGCGGAAGACCTTATTCAAGAATCATTTGCCAAGGCCTACCGCTACTGGAACACCTTCGAGCAGGGAACCAATGTTTACGGTTGGCTCAAGAAAATCATCAAGAACACCGCTATTAATCGAGGCATGAAAGAAGCCAAGCATCAACAGGTAGGTGCCCTCGATGAGATGGAAGATTTCAAATTGGGTGAAGACGCCCATTCGGTTACCGCTCGAGTTAACCGCTCGGCGGAGAGTGAAGTTCTTGCCAAACTGGCCTCAAACGACGTGCAGGACGCCGTGGATAGCCTGAAACCAGAGTT
>CALPUC020000146.1 GCA_943326655.2 Rhodoluna limnophila | reverse complement strand
GTCTGAGTAGTTCAACAATTCCGGCCGGGGTGCAAGGAAGCGGAGAGTTGAGGGGTTGATTTACTGAGAGGACCAGCTTGCCCAGGTTGATTGGGTGAAGGCCGTCGGCGTCTTTATCTGGGTCCATCAGTTCCAACATCTCGTTGGTGTCGATGCCGAATGGGAGCGGCAGCTGAATGATGTAGCCGGTGACATCCTTGGCATCGTTGAGGTCTTTGATGGCGGCCTTGATGTCTTGGGTTGATGCTGAGGCTGGAAGATCGATGCGAACCGAGTGCACACCGATCTCAGCGCAGTCGCGGTGTTTTCCGCCAACATACTGGTGGCTGCCAGGGTCGTCGCCAACCAGAAGCGTGCCGAGACCCGGGTGAATGTCGTGTTGTTTGAGTTTGACTACTCTAGTTGCGAGTTCGGCTTTGATGGCCTTTGCTGTGGCAAGGCCGTCGAGCTTGATCGCGGTCAAGTGGTTACCAGTTTTCTAGATCGGGGTAAAGCGGGAAGGCGTCGGCAAGTTTCTGCACTCTCGCCTTCAGGCTTTCAATGTCTGGGTTTGGCTTGAGAACGCTTGCGATAACCTCGGCAACCTCGGTGAACTCTGCTTTGCCAAAGCCACGGGTAGCTAGGGCAGGTGTTCCAATGCGAACGCCGGAGGTGACCATTGGTGGGCGTGGGTCGTTTGGTACCGAGTTGCGGTTCACGGTGATCTGGATGTCGTGCAGAAGGTTTTCGGCAGTCTGGCCGTCGATCGCTGCATCACGCAGGTCAACTAGCACCAGGTGAACCTGGGTTCCGCCGGTGAGTACCTGAACACCCTCGGCTTTGAGGTCGGATTGGTTAAGGCGGTCGGCGATGATGGCGGCGCCTTCAAGTGTGCGCTTCTGACGCTCTTTGAATTCATCCGACATCGCGGCTTTGAACGCTACAGCCTTGGCGGCGATGACGTGCATCAGCGGGCCACCCTGCTGGCCTGGGAAAACTGCCGAGTCGATCTTCTTGGCGTATTCGGCTTTGCAGAGGATGAGACCGGAACGCGGGCCGGCCAAAGTTTTGTGAACGGTGGTGGAAATCACGTCGGCGTAAGGAACCGGGCTTGGGTGAAGACCAACTGCCACCATTCCAGCGAAGTGAGCCATGTCGACCCAGAGTTTGGCGCCAACCTCGTCGGCGATTTTGCGGAACTCGGCGAAGTCTAGGTGGCGAGAGTATGCCGACCAGCCGGCGATAAGCACCGCAGGCTTTACTTCGTGTGCTCGCTGGCGCACGATGTCCATGTCGATTAGGAAAGTCTCTGGGTTGAGTCCGTAGGCGTGACCTTCGTACATTTTTCCCGAGAAGTTGAGGCGCATTCCGTGGGTGAGATGGCCTCCGTGAGCGAGTTCAAGACCGAGGATGCGGTCGCCAGGGTTGGCCAGTGCCATCAGCACGGCTGCGTTCGCGCTGGCTCCGGAGTGAGGCTGAACGTTGGCGTGTTCTGCGCCGAATAGCTCTTTTGCTCTAGTTCTTGCTAGTTCTTCAGCCACGTCTACTACTTCACAACCACCGTAGTAACGCTTGCCCGGGTAACCTTCTGCGTATTTGTTGGTAAGTACCGACCCTTGCGCTTCGAGCACACCGCGAGAAACAAAATTTTCCGACGCAATCATCTCTAGGAAGTTGCGCTGGCGGTTTAGTTCGTTCTGAAGAACGGCAGCGATTTCTGGGTCGGTTTCGCTTAATGGCTTAGTAAAGGAAGTTGGCAGCATCCCCCAATTCTAGCAATCCAAAGGGCTCGACACGCTTTCGTCGCTTTTTGTTCGCAAAACCTAACACTGTTAGAAATGTTCGTTATTATGAAACAACGGACTTTAGGTCCAATGGGGAATCTTTGAAAGGCCAGCATGCTTCCGGTACCTGTAATCATCGGACTCGTCCTGATCGCGCTCGGATTCGGCCTTGGCATCTACATTATTGTGGCCACAATTCGAGACCGCCAGCAAGTTCGCCCATTAAACGACGACGAGATTTAGTAACCCTCGTTTAAGATTGGCTTTATGACCGAAAAGGCAAGCCACTGGGTACTAACCCTAATTTGTGAAGATAAACCGGGAATTGTTCACGCCATTTCCGGGGCAGTGGTTAATGCTCGCGGAAACATCACCGAGTCTTCCCAGTTCTCTTCTGAAACCTCAGACCGCTTTTTCATGCGTCTGCAGATCGAAGCCGACATCACTCGCGCGGAGTTCGAGGCCGAGCTACAGCCGATTATTGCGAAATACAACATGACCTGGGAACTCGACGAAGTTGGACGCGCTCTGAAGACTCTAGTTTTGGTTTCCAAGAGCGCTCACTGCCTGAACGATATCCTGTTCCGACAGCGTTCCGGCCAACTGCCAGTTGAGATTCCTGCCGTATTCGGAAACCACTCTGATTTGGCATCTTTGGCCGAGTTCTATTCGGTGCCTTTTGAAACTCACGAGATTCTTGACGCTGGAACCAAGGCTGCCTTCGAACACATGCTTCGCGACTACATCAAGAGCGCGGGCATTGAGCTAATAGTTTTGGCTCGCTTCATGCAGATTCTTTCGCCCGAGTTCGTTGCTGAATTCGAAGGACGAATCATCAATATTCATCACTCGTTCCTTCCAGGGTTCAAGGGCGCCAACCCTTACGGCCAGGCTCACGCCAGAGGTGTGAAGCTAATTGGTGCCACCGCTCACTTCGTGACCGCCGATCTAGACGAAGGCCCGATCATCGAGCAAAACGTGATTCGCGTTACCCACTCGCACTCGAAAGAGAATCTAGTTGCGATGGGCCAGGACGTGGAGTCGAAGACTCTCACCCAGGCAATTCGCTGGTTTGCCGAACACCGCGTGCTGCTTGATCTAGACCGCACGGTTATCTTCGACTAACTCTTCTGCCTCGCGAGCGCTTGGCAACGGCCAGGGCGACTAGCGCGATTGCTATCGAAACCCAAGACTCTGGTTTCAGGCTCTCCACCTTTGGAAACAGGATTCCAGAAGCTAGGGCTTCTTTAGCTTGCGGCTTCACGATCTCCGTGACCTTTGGCAGAGGCCTGCTGCTAATTAGGATCGGCGGCGAATCAAGGCTGGCTAGGTTGGCTGAATTGAGTGCTGTCGGTTCTGGTTCCACAATCCTCACCAAAGGCGATTCAACCGCTGAGGCAGGGCCCGGATTTTGATGGGTGTCGGAGACTGATCCGGCGAGGAGAATTACCTTCAGTGAACCGGCCGAACAACCGCTGCTGTCGACCCGGTAAACACTTCCGGTGGCTACCGTGGAGAGGCT
>CALPUC020000145.1 GCA_943326655.2 Rhodoluna limnophila | reverse complement strand
GTTATAAAAAATGTTGGGGTCCGTTTGAAAGGCTCATTCACCAGTAGATTCCAAAAGATGTCGCTCAAAATCAAATTTGACGCCTTTGTGAAGAAACAAGAATTCAAGGGTTTAAAGCGACTAACTCTCAACGCCATGATGCAGGACCCATCGCAAGTTCATGAAGTTACCGCTTACCGCCTTTTTCGGGCCGCGGGAATTGCAGCACCGAGAGCGGGTTACGCCAAGGTTCGCATCGATGGCAGCTACATGGGGCTCTATCTGAATCTCGAATCAATCGATTCCAAGATGCTGGAGCGCTGGTTTCCAAACACCGAGCACCTCTACTCGGGACCACGCCCGTGCGATCTCACGCCGGGTAACTCCTGTTATGTCGCCAACACTGGCACGACCGACCGAACCGACCTGGCAAAGATCAGCAGGCTAGATTCTCTTTCCGGCAAAGATTGGTGGAAAGAACTCGGTAAGAACACCGACATCAATCGGCTTATGACTTTTCTGGCCACCGAAATTTTCCTTAGCCACTGGGACGGCTACGGGGATTTCATGCGCAATAACCACTACGTTCACTTCGACAAAGACGGCAAGTTCACCCTTATCCCCTGGGGAACCGACCAAACATTCCCCTGGGAGTCCAAACACCTTCTTACTTGGAATGCCTCCAAGCCGGTCTACATCAGCGACTCAACCGAGCGTTCCTCAATCATCACGCACTGCCTCGCCTACAACCCATGTCAGGATAAGTTACTCCAGGCCGGGCTTCGCATTTCCAACCTTTCCAAAAAAATTGACTTGGCCGGGTACTCCCAAAAAGTCATTCAGAAAATCAACCAAAGACAGTTCTCAAAGAACGACACCAACAAGGTTCCTGCCAAAACCAGGCAAATGGAACAGGAGTGGATTGCAACTTATCTCAACCAAAGTGAAAGAAGTTTGATCAACTTCCTCAAGATCAGGCGCCCTAGCCGCCTAGACGCCAAAATAGTTTCTCCGCTAACAGTTGGGAAGAGAGCTGTAGCGCAGGTTGAAACTTTTTGGGAACCTGGCGTTACCGCTCAATACCAGTGGTTCAACGGCAGTAAACCTATCGAAGGCGCAAGGAGTCGCTCGCTCAAGCTCTCTTCCGATTTCGCAGGTGATCGCCTGAAACTCCGAATCACCTTGAAGAAGGATGGCGTCGCGGACACCGTGTACTTCACCCGTTCACACAAAGTGCTAGCAAAATAGCTTTTTCTAAATAAAGTGGACACATGGAAAAAAACTGTTCGGGTGCTTGTGAGTCGCCAAGCCACCAGCACAAGGAGCTAAGTAGAAAAGCTCTGTTATCTGGTCTGGCAGCGGTGCTCTCCGGAATTGGGCTCACAACCCTCAGCACAACGGCAGCGGTTGCCGCAAAAAGATACAAAGTCACCCTTGCGAGCAAGGTTCCGGTTGGTAGCGCCAAGACTTTCACCGTAGCCGGCCGATCAATCCTGATCACTCAGCCACGTTCAGGTGTGTTCCGCGCCTTCAGAAACACCTGCACTCACCAGGGAGCGCCTTTAGGTACCCAGAAGCTAAACTCTGGATCGCTAATGTGCAACCAGCATGGAGCAACTTTCGACGCCAATAGCGGTGCCGTAAAAGGTGGGCCAGCCATGAGACCTCTAACCAAGTACACGGCCAGCCGCTCTGGCACCTACATCTACGTCTCTATCTAGGAAACGTAAACTGGGCTTATGCCTAAGACCTTGAACATCGCCACCATCAACGTCAACGGCATTCGTGCCGCCCATCGAAATGGGTTTGGCGATTGGCTGAAGGCCAATAAACCAGACATCATCACTCTCCAAGAAGTGAGAGCAGAACTGGCCGATGTTGAAAAGGTACTTGCCGACATCTGGCCGAAAGCAAATATCTACCTCGACGAAGCCACGGCCAAGGGTCGAGCCGGGGTTGCCATAATCACCGAACTAACGCCAACCAGAACCAGCACCACCTTCGGCCCTGAAGAGTTCGACTCCAAAGGTCGTTGGTTGGAAGCCGACTTCGACGTCCAAGGCGAAACCATCACCGTGGTTTCCACCTACGTCCACGCCGGAGAAGTTGGAACACCTAAGCAAATCGAGAAATACAAGTTCCTCGACCAAATGCTCGTAAGGCTTCACGAACTCAAAGACCAAAAGGCCGTAATCACCGGCGATCTCAACGTTGGTCACACCGAACTCGACATTAAAAACTGGAAGGGCAACCTGAAAAACTCCGGTTTCCTCCCCGAAGAGCGTGCCTATTTCGATAAGTTCATGAACGAACTCACCTACATCGACATCGGCCGACGCGAACACCCCGACGAACCGGGCCCATACACCTGGTGGTCACAGCGCGGCCAAGCCTTCGACACCAACACCGGCTGGCGCATCGATTACCACCTAGCCACCCCAGCGCTTGCGGCGAAAGCCAGCAACTACCGAGTTCACCGAGCTCCCGCCTACGACCAAAGATGGACCGACCACTCTCCGGTCACCGTCGACTACTCCATCTAGGATTAACCCATGACTAAGCCAAACCTGCTCTCCGGCATGCAGCCTTCTGCCGGCTCCCTCCACCTCGGCAACTATCTCGGCGCCTTGGTCAACTGGGCAGACATGCAGGACGACTACAACGCCTATTACGTCATCGTTGACCTTCACGCCATCACCGTTCCGCAGGAACCAGCGCACCTACGAACCAACACCAGACTTACAGCCGCTCAATACATTGCCGCGGGCATAGACGTTAGCAAATCAGCACTGTTTGTCCAAAGCCACGTTCCCGCCCACGCCCAGCTTGCCTGGGTGCTCAACTGCCTCACCGGCTTCGGCGAAGCCAGCCGCATGACCCAGTTCAAAGACAAGAGCCAGAAGACCGGCGCCGACACCGCCTCGGTTGGCCTCTTCACCTACCCAATCCTCCAGGCCGCCGACATCCTCCTCTACCAACCAAAGGCCGTGCCGGTTGGAGAAGACCAGCGCCAGCACATCGAACTAACCCGCGACCTAGCGCTTCGTTTCAACTCCCGTTTCGGCGACACCTTCATCATCCCTGAAGCCGTGATCCTCAAAGAAACCGCCAAGATCTACGACCTTCAAAACCCAACCGCCAAGATGTCTAAATCAGCAGCCGACCCTAAAGGCCTGGTCAACATCATGGACGACAACAACACCATCTTGAAGAAGATCAAGAGTGCCGTAACCGACACCGACGGCATCATCAAATTCGACCGCGAAGCCAAGCCAGGCGTTAGCAACCTGCTCGGGATTCACTCAG
>CALPUC020000144.1 GCA_943326655.2 Rhodoluna limnophila | reverse complement strand
GGGCTTGGTTTGCGGCCAGCTCTACGAGCGGCTAGTTGGACACTTGGGATGGTGTTGATCACCCAAATCGGTGGTTTGGTTCAAACAGTTCTCACCTCGACCACAATCTCTGCCAGAACAGCAACCACGGCCACGTTTACCGATGGGATTGCTTCGGTTGCAGTAGCCGGAACCGCCTGGCTAATTTTTATGATTCCCCACTCGGTAGGCACGGTATCCATCGCGACCGCCTACTTCACCCGAATGAGTGAGCACGCGCACGCGAAGAAGTTTGATCTTCTCAAAGTAGACCTGAAACAATCCCTTCGCTCTATTTTGGCAATCAGCGCTATCGCCACTTCAGTTATGGTTGTGGCGGCTTTCCCAATCGCCCGCGTTTTTGCTTTTGAGTACCGCCCAACCGTGGCGCTGGGTACGGTTTTGATTGCGATGATGCTCGGGCTTGTCCCGTTCAGCGTAAATTTCATGTTGCAACGAGTTTTTTACGCGCTTGAAGACACCAAAAGCCCTTTCGTCTTCACCAGCATCCAGATCATCCTGTTCATTGTCGGTGCTTTTGCCTGCTCGTTGCTGGTTCCAGCGATGGCATTGGTGGCCTCTATTTCACTCGTGATGTCGGTTAGCTTCATCGTTCAAGCCGCACTCGCTTATCTGTTGCTCAAACGTCGAATTGGCAGCCTCAAAGAGTTGAAGATATTCAGCTACGGATTGCAGGTCGTTTTTGCCGCACTGCTGGCCGGGATAGCCGGCTTCGGGGTTTTGTATTGGCTCGGCGGCGTCGACATGGGTTCATTCGCCATCTCTTCAGCCGTGAACGCTTTGGCATCCTGTTTCGCAGTTGGCGCAGTCTCGGTTGGCGTTTACGTGATTACCCTTTGGCTTTGCAAGAACGAAGAAGTGCGAACACTGCTGGCAACGTTTGCGGGAATAGTGCGCAGATAAACTTAGCTTTAACCACAAGTAACCACCTTAGGAAAATCATGCGCGAAGTAATCATCATCGGATCCGGCCCTGCTGGGTATACGGCCGCCATCTACACCGCTCGCGCCGGCCTCAAGCCGCTCATGCTGGCTTCCTCGATTGAACCAGGTGGCGAATTGATGAAGACCACCGAGGTAGAGAACTTTCCTGGATTCCCGAACGGCCTAATGGGACCAGACCTGATGTACGCCATGCAGGAACAGGCCGAGCGTTTTGGTACCGAAGTGATCAACGATGACGTGGTTGAGGTTGAACTCAACGGCGACGTGAAGATCGTAAAAACCGGTGGCGGAGAAACCTACGAAGCCCGCTCGGTGATTTTGGCAACCGGAGCCGCCTACCGTGAACTTGGATTGCCTCGGGAAAAAGAGCTTTCTGGGCACGGAGTTTCCTGGTGCGCCACCTGCGATGGCTTTTTCTTCCGCGAAAAGACCATTGCCGTGGTTGGTGGAGGCGACTCAGCCATGGAAGAAGCTAGCTTCCTAACCAAATTTGCGTCGAAGGTTT
This sequence comes from Rhodoluna limnophila, assembly GCA_943326655.2. Taxonomy (GTDB): domain Bacteria; phylum Actinomycetota; class Actinomycetes; order Actinomycetales; family Microbacteriaceae; genus Rhodoluna; species Rhodoluna limnophila_C. The sequence goes on along the minus strand of CALPUC020000144.1, from coordinate 1,803 downwards.
ACCTGATTCACCGTCGCGACAGCTTCAAAGCCTCTAAGACCATGGTTGATCGCGTTTTGGAAAACCCAAAGATTGAGGTTATCTACAACTCGGCCGTTGCAGAAATCAAGGGTGAGAGCAAAGTTGAAGGCCTAGTGCTAGAAAACACCGTCGATGGCTCAAAGACCGATTTGGAAGTTACCGGTTTGTTCATCGCGATCGGTTCCGACCCTCGCGTTGGCCTAGTTCAGGGAAAGTTGGATCTTTCCGAAGACCACTTCATCAAGGTCGATGGTCGCTCATCTCGCACCAGCATCCCAGGTGTTTTCGCCTGTGGCGACGTAATCGACCCAACCTACCGTCAGGCAATCACCGCAGCCGGTTCCGGTTGCGTTGCAGCGCTCGACGCCGAGCATTTCCTATCCGCATAAGTTTCACGAAAAACAAGGAGTAATCATGTCAAAGATCGCAACCGCAGCAAACTTCACCGAAATGGTTCTAAACAGCGAAAAGCCAGTTTTGGTTGATTTCTGGGCAGAATGGTGTGGACCATGCCGAATGGTTGGCCCAATCCTCGATGAAATTGGTGTTGAGTACGCCGACAAAATCGAAATCGTCAAAGTAAACGTCGACGAAGAGCCGCACCTAGCCGCCGAATACCAAATCACAGGAATTCCTGCGATGAAGGTTTTCCAGAACGGCAAGATTGTGAAAGAAATGGTCGGCGCTAAGCCAAAGCCAGCCCTTTTAGCTGACCTCGAAGGCATCATTTAGTTAGTAACCGCCCCCTTTTGGCGGTTAGGCTTGTTTGTCATGAGTGCAAACCTTGGCAATAACCTAGATCCGTGGCTGGAAGCTTACGCTGAACGCGCCCACACGTTATCGGTTTCCGAGGTACGAGCGCTTTTTGCGGTAGTTAGCCGCCCAGAAGTTGTTTCCCTAGCCGGCGGTATGCCCTATGTAGCCGCCCTGCCTAAAGACCTGCTTGAAAAGTCATACCTGAGCATGATGGAGAAAAAGGGTCTTCTCGCTATTCAGTACGGTGGCGGTCAGGGCGATTTGACCCTTCGCGACCAGGTTCGTGAACTTATGGCGCTCGAAGGCATCCGTTCCTCGGTTGAAGACATCGTTATGACCACCGGATCTCAGCACGGTTTAGAGCTGTTGAGCGGTCTTTTCATCGATGAGGGCGATGTGGTGCTAGCCGAAGGACCCAGCTATGTCGGTGCATTGGGGATTTTCCGCCACTATCAGGCGCACGTCGAGCATGTTTACACCGACCACGACGGGATGAGCCCAGAAGCTCTTGAGGAATCGATTGATCGGCTCAAAGAAGCCGGCCGAACCATCAAGTTCCTTTACCTGGTTCCAAACTTCGCGAATCCATCTGGAGTGACTCTGGCCAAAGAACGTCGTCCTAAGATTCTAGAAATCTGCAAGCGGCACCACATTTTGGTACTGGAAGACAACCCTTACGGGCTTTTGTACTTCGACAAGCCGGTTCCAGATGCACTTCGTTCGCTAGACGAAGAAGGGGTTATCTACCTCGGCTCGTTCTCGAAGATTTTGGCTCCTGGTTTCCGAGTTGGCTACGTTTTGGCACCGCCCGCAATCAAAGACAAGTTAATTTTGGCTCAGGAGTCGGCAATTTTGTGTCCGAGTGCTTTCTCTCAGATGATGATCAGCGAATACCTTGCCAATAGCGACTGGCAGGCCCAAATCGACACCTTCCGAGGTGTTTATCGCGAGCGAAAAGACGCAGCGCTCGGTGCGATGCACGAATTCCTACCCAAATTAGAAACCACCAAACCCGACGGAGGTTTC
>CALPUC020000143.1 GCA_943326655.2 Rhodoluna limnophila | reverse complement strand
CGGGTCTTGTAGCCGGTCTTGTTCTTGTACTTCTGGATGATGATCTTTGGGCCACGTAGGTCGCCGAGGACCTTTGCGGAAACCTTTACCTTGGCTAGAGCCGCAGCATCGGTGGTGACCTTCTCGCCATCTACTAGAAGTAGAGCTGGAAGGGTGATGGTCTCGCCCTCTGCCGACTTCAGACGGTCAAGGGTCACGATGGTGCCAACTGACACCTTCTCCTGGCGAGCGCCAGAGCGAACAACTGCGTAAACCACGGTTTTACCTTTTTCTAAAAGATTTGAGTCTGCCTCGCGAATAATCAGCGAGTAACTATCCAACTTTACAGCCTAAATGGCTACATAGTCAAACAGCTTTACTCGCTTTTTTCGCCAGACGTATCAGATTGAGGTGTAACGATGCCACCGGAGGTGACCCGCTTCGACTTTCGTCTGCTTGCATTTGGTGCTGTTGGCTCCGGAAGAGCGTCCATCACTGCGTCGAGTGACTTGTCTTCCATGGAACCTGCAACATCGCGATCACCCAGGGTGCTAGCGGCAATCTGAGCCACGAGGCTGTTGATCTGCACGGCACTTTCTGCTGTAACTACCTTGGCAACTTCTTGTTTTGGTGGCTGATTACGGTTTTTCTTACCGCGTCCGCCGCCACTGTTTCCGCCAGATTGCTCTTTCGGGCTCTGCTCGCTAGAACGATTTCCGGCTCGCATGTGCGGTTCGTGATGCACGATGACGCCTCGTCCGGCACACATGTCGCAGGCCTCGCTGAAGGTTTCCAGAAGTCCGATACCGAGCTTCTTGCGTGTCATTTGCACCAAACCGAGTGAGGTTACCTCGGCCACCTGGTGCTTCGTGCGGTCTCGGCTCAGGCATTCCATCAAGCGACGCTGAACTAAATCGCGGTTGTTTTCCAGGACCATGTCGATGAAGTCGATCACGATGATTCCACCGATGTCGCGAAGACGCAGCTGGCGAACCACTTCTTCGGCCGCTTCCAAGTTGTTCTTGGTAACGGTCTCTTCCAGGTTTCCACCCGAGCCAACAAACTTTCCGGTGTTCACGTCAACCACGGTCATGGCTTCGGTGCGGTCGATTACGAGCGAGCCACCAGAAGGAAGGTAAACCTTGCGTTCCAGAGCCTTGTAGATCTGCTCACCGATGCGGTATTCGTCGAAGATGTCATTCTTACCGGTGTAGTTTTCCACACGCTCTTGAAGATCCGGAGCAACAGCAGCCAGGTAACCTTCGATAGCTTCCCGTGCATCGTCGCCTGAAATAACAAGTTTTTGGAAATCTTCGTTGAATACGTCACGAATGATTTTGATGAGCAGGTCTGGTTCGCTGTGAAGTAGTAGCGGAGCCTGAGACTTGGCAACCTTCTTCTGAATATCCGCCCACTGCTTTTGGAGGCGCTGGACGTCAAGCGTTAGCTGTTCTTCGGTAGCGCCCTCGGCTGCGGTGCGAACGATAACTCCAGCATCTTCAGGAAGAACCTCTTTCAAGATTCGCTTCAGGCGGGTGCGCTCGGTTTCCGGTAACTTGCGCGAAATTCCGTTCATGCTGCCGTTTGGAACGTAAACCAGGTAGCGCCCTGGCAGTGAGACGGCAGAGGTCAGACGTGCACCTTTTTGACCAACCGGGTCTTTAGTGACCTGAACCAGGACGGTGTCGCCAGATTTCAAAGCGAGTTCAATACGGCGTTGCTGATTTCCGGTTTCCGCTAGTTCCCAGTCGACTTCTCCCGAGTAAAGAACTGCATTACGACCACGACCAATGTCTACGAAAGCTGCTTCCATGCTCGGAAGCACGTTCTGAACTTTTCCAAGATAAACGTTTCCGATCAGCGAAGCCTCAGATGATTTGGCCACATAGTGCTCTACCAAAATCTTGTCTTCTAGAACGCCGATCTGGATCTTGCCGTCTTTGGAGCGAACCACCATGGTGCGATCAACCGCTTCGCGACGAGCCAAGAACTCGCTCTCGGTAATCGTGTTGCGGCGTCGACCGGCGTCGCGTCCGTCGCGACGGCGCTGCTTCTTTGCCTCAAGGCGTGTTGATCCTCGAACCTTCTGCGGTTCGTTGCTCGGCTCTTTTGGTTCGCGCGGTGTGCGAACCTTCACTACTGCGTTTGGTGGAACTTCGCCTGGTACGTCTTCACCGGAACGGCGACGTGTGCGTCGGCGCAGGTGGCTGTCGTCGCCGGCCTTGTCGTCAACCGGCTTGTTGCGCTTCGGGTCGATCACCAAAGTTGGAAGATCGGGCGCCATGAACAAAAGTGACGTTGCTGGAGCTGGAGCAGCCTTGGCCTGCTTTGGTGCGCGCGCCGGCTTTTCAGCAGGTGCTTCAACCTTTGGTTTGCGAGCGCGAGTAGGTTTCTTTGCTTCCGCGCTCAGATCTGCTACTGCTGGGGTTTCGTTTGAATCGGCCTTTTTTCTAGGCATTTGTTTCTCCGTGCCGTTTTGACTTGGGCCACACTCACCAAAAGCCAAAACTAAAATCTTTACGATTAACCGTTTTGATTAACCAAACTTCTTTACTCGAGTTCTTCCTCGGCTGCCATCGTGGGTCTTACGCGTTCAAAGGTTTACCCGAAAATCTTTAGTCAATCGCGTGTGGGCGATTTATAGACTCCTTCAAGTATCGCACAGTGTGATAATTATTGGGTGAGCAACAATAAATCCACCGACGACTACATCGAGAGTCCGTCGAAGCCCTTTGCCATTGCCAGCATCATCTTTGGTTTTTTGGGTCTGATTGCAGCTTTTACTCTTTCGGTAGAAAAGATTCATCTGCTCATTGATAAGGATGCGACTCTATCCTGCGACATCAATCCCTTTATCTCCTGCGGATCGGTGATGAAAACCGCGCAAGCCAGCCTGTTTGGTTTCCCAAACTCTTTCATCGGGTTGATGGCATTCACCGCACCGATTTTTGTTGGCTTTGCCATTCTCGCCGGAGCTAGGTTCAAGCGTTGGTTTTGGCGTCTCTACCTAGTGGGTCTAACCATGGGTTTGGTGTTCGTAACGTGGCTCTTTATCCAGAGCACATTTGTTATTCACGTGCTCTGCCCTTACTGCATGCGGGCCTGGATCGCGCTGATTCCACTCTTCTGGCGCACATTCATCTGGGCCGCGGCGGAGGGCGTAGTTGATGTTCCGGTTAAAACCGTGGGTTTCTTTGTGCGAGCTCAAGACAACGTTTGGGCGTTTACTCTCGGAACCGAATTCCTAGCCGTGCTGATTATCGTGGCGGCGTTCTGGGATAAGTGGTTCCTGCTCTTTACCTAGAACCAGAGAGCAAGTTCTCTAGCAGCCGACTCCT
>CALPUC020000142.1 GCA_943326655.2 Rhodoluna limnophila | reverse complement strand
TGGCATTCTGGCCCTCTTTTCCGATCGCCAGTGAGAGCTGGTAGTCGGGGACGAGAGCTCGAACGTGCACGCGGCCGTCTGGGTCTTTCGACGGAATAGTGAAGGTGGCGGAAATCTTGGCTGGCGAAAGTGCTGCCGCAACGAATTTCTTGATGTCTTCGTCGTAGTCGACGATATCGATCTTTTCGTCGTTCAACTCGGATGAAACCGCGCGAACTCGCGCTCCCAGCGGGCCGATGCAGGCACCTTTGGCGTTTAGGCCGGGAACTGTCGACTTCACTGCAATCTTGGTGCGGTGGCCAGCTTCCCTGGCGACCTGCATGATTTCGACCTGACCGGACGCGATTTCCGGAACTTCCAGAGCAAACAGCTTGCGAACCAGCATTTTGTGGCGCCGAGACACGGTGATCATGGCTCCGCCACGGGTTCCCTTGTCTACCTTGGTGATAATCACGCGGATTCGCTTACCGTGGGTGTAATCCTCGCCAACGACCTGCTCTTCGGGAGGCAAAAGCGCCTCTAGCGAGCCCAGATCGACGTGAATCATGTACGGGCGAGGGCCTTGCTGAATGGTTCCGATAACCACATCGCCAACCTTGCCGCTGAACTCTCCGAGCAGGTTTTCGTCGTTGATGGCGCGCAGACGCTGCATGATTACCTGCTTGGCAGATGAAGCCGCAATACGTCCGAAGTTTTCCGGAGTAACATCTCGCTCTTCACCAATCGGAGCATTCGCTTCGTCTTTGTCTCGGGTGTAAATCTTTACTTCACCGGTTTTGTCATCAAGAACCGCGCGGGTGAAATCAACTTCGTCACGCTTCAGATGGATGTCTTCCGAGCGGTAGTAGGCAGCCAAAATAGCGGCTTCAATAATTGCCACGAGTTCGGTGAAGGCGATTCCGCGGTCACTCTCGATGGTTCTCAAGACTCTTAGGTCGATGTCCATCGTGTGTCTCCTAGTGCTTAATTCAGTTGTGTTACCACTGAGTTTAGTGGCACAGTGAGACGTTCCCCTGTTCGACGATTCCAGAAGTCAACTTCACCGCTCGCAATGCCTCGCCCGCAGATGATTACGTATGGCACGCCAATCAGTTCTGCATCACCGAATTTAACACCGGGGCTGACCTTCGGGCGGTCGTCTAGGATTACTGTTTTTCCAAGGGCTTCGAACTCTGCTGTAAGTTTTTCGGCAGCTTCGAAGACTTCGTCTTCTTTTCCAGCAGCCACGATGTGCACGTCCGCCGGCGAAACCGATTCAGGCCAAATCAGGCCCTTTTCATCGCGGTTGGCTTCCGCCAAAACCGCCACCAAACGGGTGACACCGATTCCGTAGGAACCCATGGTCACGGTAACCAACTTGCCGTTTTCGTCTAGAACCTTGAGCTCCAGAGCCTCGGCATACTTACGGCCGAGTTGGAACACGTGGCCAATTTCAATGCCGCGAGCAAGTTCCAGTGGACCTGAGCCATCAGGTGCTGGATCCCCCGCGCGAACCTCGGCGATGTCTTTGATGCCGTCGGCTTCGAAATCACGGCCGTAAACCAGGCCGAAAACGTGCTTGCCCTCAACGTTGGCGCCGGTGACCCATGAGGTACCGGTAACCACGCGTGGGTCAACGTAGTACTTGATTCCAGAGAATCCGCCAGCCTTCGGCCCGATGTAGCCCTTGACCAGTTCCGGATACTTTTTGAAGTCTTCTTCGGTGGCCTGCTCGACCTCGTTTGGCGAGAAAGCCGACTCGGCGCGCTTGGCATCTACCTCGCGATCGCCTGGAATTCCAACCATGACTAGTGAGCGCTTGCCTTCCGGCGAAACCAGAGCCATCACCACGTTCTTCAGTGTGTCGGCTGCGGTGATGCCGGCGGCGGCTACCAAAGTGGCAATTGTTGAAGAGTTCGGGGTGTCACGAACTTCAGCAGCGGGTAACCCGTCAAGCGAAAGCTCGGCTGGCGCTGGAGTCTGAACCGCTTCAACGTTGGCGGCGTAGCCGCCAGGAGAACGAACGAAAGTGTCTTCGCCAATCGGGCTCGGGCTCAAGAACTCTTCTGAAGCCGAACCTCCCATCGCTCCGGCATCTGCCTTTACAATCACGTATTCAACACCCAAACGAGTGAAGATGCGCTCATAAGCGTCGCGCTGAGCCTGGTAAGACTTGGCTAACCCGGCGTCGTCGATGTCAAACGAATAGGCGTCTTTCATCACAAACTCGCGTCCGCGAAGCAGACCTCCGCGAGCGCGGGCTTCATCGCGGTACTTGTTCTGAATCTGGTACAGGCAAACCGGTAGGTCTTTATAACTCGTGTAAAGATCCTTCACCAAAAGGGTGAACATCTCTTCGTGGGTTGGAGCTAGCAGGAAGTCGTTCTTACGGCGGTCCTGCAAACGGAACAGGTTATCGCCATACTCGGTCCAGCGGCCAGTTACCTCAAACGGCTCACGCGGCAAAAGCGCCGGAAAGAAAACTTCTTGAGCACCAGCGGCGGCCATCTCTTCGCGAACAATCTGCTCGATCTTTGCCTTAACAGCCAACCCCAGTGGAAGCCAGGTGTAGATGCCCGCTGCGGCACGGCGAATGTAGCCAGCTCGAAGTAGCAGCTTGTGGCCTTCTACCTCAGCGTCGGCTGGGTCTTCGCGCAGTGTGCGCAGGAAGAGGCTGGAAAGACGGATAGGCATAAGAAAACCTTACTTCTTGGCCACAACAACCGATGGCGAACCAACCAGTGTTGGGTCCATTTCGGCAGCCAAACGGTTTGCCTCTTCGATTAGTGTTGCCACAATCTCGCTCTCGGGCACGGTCTTGATAACCTCACCCTTCACAAAGATCTGGCCCTTGCCGTTACCGGAAGCCACACCCAAATCTGCCTCGCGAGCTTCACCGGGACCATTGACCACACAACCCATTACGGCAACGCGCAGTGGCACGGTCATCTTCTCGAGACCCTTGGTTACGTCGTTGGCCAGTGTGTAAACATCTACCTGAGCACGACCACAGCTTGGGCAAGAAACGATCTCTAGTTTGCGAGGACGAAGGTTCAAAGACTCCAGAATCTGCGAGCCAACCTTGATTTCCTCAACCGGAGGAGCCGAAAGCGAAACGCGGATGGTGTCTCCGATTCCCTTCGACAGAAGAGCACCGAAAGCCACCGAAGACTTGATGGTTCCCTGGAACGCTGGGCCAGCCTCGGTTACACCTAGGTGAAGTGGCCAGTCGCCTCGCTCAGAAAGCATTTCATAGGCCTTCACCATAACCACTGGGTCGTTGTGCTTGACCGAAATCTTGAAGTCGTGGAAATCGTGCTCTTCGAAAAGCGATGCTTCCCAAACTGCCGACTCAACTAGCGCCTCTG
>CALPUC020000141.1 GCA_943326655.2 Rhodoluna limnophila | reverse complement strand
GGTGGTCAGGCCGCCGGTGGTGTTGGTATGGGTTCTCGTGGTCCTGGTGAAACCAAGATTGAACTCGATCGACGTCGAATCAACACTCGGATTCAAAAGCTTCGAAAGCAGATCGAAGAGATGAAACCGGCACGTGATGCTAAGCGTTGGCAACGCACCAAGAATCAGGTTCCAGCGGTTTCCATCGCCGGCTATACCAACGCTGGAAAATCTTCTTTGCTAAACCGCATCACCAAGGCCGGCGTTCTGGTGGAGAACTCTCTGTTTGCAACTCTTGACCCAACCGTGAGACAGGCACAAACCGAGGACGGACGCGACTACACGCTGGCCGATACGGTTGGCTTCGTTCGAAACCTGCCGCACCAGTTAGTTGAGGCGTTCCGTTCGACCTTCGAGGAAATCGCTGCTTCGGATTTGATTGTGCACGTGGTTGATGCCTCGCACCCTGATCCTGAGGGTCAGTTGGCTACGGTACGAGAGGTGATCGCCGATGTCGAAGCTAAAAACATCGATGAACTGGTGGTTTTCAACAAGGCGGATTTGGCCGACGACTTCACTCGAATGAAACTTCGCGACCTTGCCCCGGACGCGCTCTTTGTTTCTGCTCGTACGGGCGAGGGAATAGAAGAACTTTTAGCCGAGATCGCCAAGCGTATACCTTCGCCGGATGTAAGAGTGAGAGCGTTGGTCCCTTACGACAAGGGCGCCCTAATCTCCAAGGTTCATCTAAACGGCAAACTGCTCACGAGTGAACACTTAGAAACCGGAACGCTAATCGAGGCCTTGGTGAAGCCTGATCTGGCTGCAGAGCTAAAGCCTTACCTAGAGAGCGCGTAGCACCGAAACCACGCGACCCATGATTACGGCGTGAGAGCCGTCGATTGGGTCGAAGGTCGAGTTTCTTGGTAACAGCCAGGTCTGACCGTTGTTCTGCTTGAACACCTTGACGGTTGCCTCGGAGTCTGGAAGCAGTGCTGCCACGATGTCGCCGTTTTCGGCAGTCTGCTGCATGCGGATAACGACCCAGTCGCCGTCGCAGATAGCTGCGTCGATCATTGAATCACCCTTGACCTTCAGCATGAATAGATCGTCGCTCTTACCTACCAGCTGGTTGGGAAGTGTGAAGTGATCTTCAATGTTCTGTTCGGCTAGTAAGCCAGTTCCGGCGGCGATTTGACCGACCAGTGGAATCGACTTCGAGTTCGCATCGACAGCGACCGCGCCGGTCTTGGAGACTATCGGAGAAATTGCCCGCTGCAGACCTTCGTTCTTCTCCAGGAAACCGAGTGCTCTGAGCTCACCCAGCTGGTAGCTAACGGAGGCCACGCTCTTCAGCCCAACTAGTTCGCCAATTTCGCGCATGCTCGGGGAGTAACCCTTGGTTTGCTGAAACTTGCCAATCGCAGCCAGAATCAACTGCTGCTTTGCGCTGAGTTTCTCGGTGGCTCCCGATGGCAGGTAATCGGTTAGGTCTTCGTTTTCGTCAAACATAGTTCTCCTCTACTTCGTCTTATCGAAAGATTATTCGATTTTTCTCAAAAAACCAAACATTTATTCGAAAAAGTATTGACAACGTGTCGTGGGTTAGGAGTATTCTTTATTTATGCGAACAAATGTTCGGAACAAATGTTCGAATGAGAAGGTAAGGAATCCCATGAACACTCAAAGACTCACCGGTCTAAGCAAGGTCATCATTATGGTTCTAGCACTTGGTGCGGCCATCGCTGTGGCTTCTGGAAGCGCTGTTGCTTCTGGCTCAGCTGCCGCCGTCAAGCTCACCTACATCACTGTTTCATCTGGAGAAACTCTGTGGGGCTTGGCAGCTGATTATTCAAAAGATGTTTCCCAGCGCGAGTGGATCGCCGAGTTGGTAGAGCTCAACAATCTCACCTCGAACGACATCCAACCAGGTCAGCGTCTAGCACTTCCAAACTAGCCAACTAATATTGGCTGGGTGACCGAACTTTCAGACCTTCCCATCCGCGACTCCTTGAAGGGGCGCACTCCTTACGGTGCCCCTCAGTTGCAGGTACCGATTGCTCTGAACGTCAATGAAAACTCACACCGAATCCCGGAGGACGTAGCCGTAGACGTTGTCTCGAGGCTTGCCGCAGCGGTGATCAACATCAATCGCTATCCAGACCGTGAGTTCATGACTCTGCGTGGAAAATTGGCGAGTTACCTAGGATTCGATCTAACGCCAGAACAGCTTTGGGCTGCAAACGGCTCCAACGAGATTATTCAGCAGATTTTTCAGGCATTCGGGGGTCCGGGCCGAAAAGCTTTGGGATTCAAACCCACCTACTCGATGTATTCCCTAATTGCCCTCGGCGCCGACACCGAATACGTCGAAGCGGAGCGGGCTGATCGATACGAACTTACTCCGGATATTATTCGAAATGCCATAGCCGCAAACCAACCCAATATCGTGATGCTGTGCTCGCCCAACAACCCAACCGGTACGCCACTTTCACTCTCCTGCATTGAGGCTGCTTATGAAGCGACCGACGGCATAGTGGTGGTCGATGAAGCCTATGCCGAGTTTTCTCACGGCCAAGAGCCGAGCGCAATTTCGCTGCTGCCTAATCGTCCGAGGTTATTGATTAGTCGCACCATGTCCAAAGCGTTTGCTTTTGCCGGTGCCCGCTTGGGCTATCTGGCAGCCGACCCAGCGGTTGTAGACGCTATGAGGCTGGTGCGTCTCCCTTACCACTTGAGCGCTTTCACCCAAGCGGCCGCTGAAGCGGCACTAGACCACAGTGCCGAACTCTTGGCAACCGTCGCCGACATTCAAGTTCAACGGGACCGGTTGCTGATTGAGTTGGAGGCGTTGGGTTACGACCCTTACCGTTCCGATGCGAACTTCGTCCTATTTGCAGGAGTCGACGACCCGAACACCATGTTCGAGGCACTACTTGCTCGCGGTATTTAGGTTCGAAACGTCGGTATTCCCAACACCCTCAGGGTAACTGCGGGAACTTCTCAGGAGACCTCTGCTTTCTTGCAAGCCCTAGCCGAACTTACTCATCGGGGCTAAACTTTTATCAACCCAACGACGTTTCACTCAAGTTAGGCATTTAATGAGCAGGTCAGCCAGCATCAAGCGCAGCACCAGCGAGTCGAGCATCGAGCTCACACTCAACCTGGACGGCACCGGTAAGTCGAACATCGACACCGGCGTTGGTTTCTACGACCACCTCCTTACGGCGTTCTCAAAGCACTCGCTAATCGACTTAGACATCAAAGCTAAAGGCGATCTACACATCGACGTTCACCACACCGTGGAAGACACCGCAATCGTTCTCGGCCAGGCTATTCGCGAGGCGCTGGGCGACAAAGCCGGCATCTCGCGTTACGG
>CALPUC020000140.1 GCA_943326655.2 Rhodoluna limnophila | reverse complement strand
GAGTACTGATCCAAGCCCCAACCACGGCTCTTCATCTTCCCGAAAGCGATAGCCTGAACCGTATTCGCGCTTGGAATCGATGCCAACTCAACGAATACCTTACTGGCGGCCGCTCCGGTGAGAACTTCGTACCCGCCTCGGGTGAGCGATACGGTAACCGGCTGGCTCTTCTCGGCCTCATCAAAATAGTCAATGTATTCGGTATCGGCCGCATAAGAGCTAAGGGTTCCGAAATACGGGTCAACCACTGTTACCAAAGCAAGAGAGGAAATAATGGCGAAACCCCAAGCACGACGAGTGGTGGATTTCGCTAGCGACGTCTTTAGGCCGCTGCGCTTGATTACAGACGCGATCGGGCTACCCAAACGTGAGGTGAGGGTGATACGACGAGCTTCGTGGCGACCCATTTCACCTCCTGAACGTGTTCTGACCCAAAATTCAAGTTTAGTTTGCGGCTAATTTTTGCGCCAGACCCAGTTTTAGGGCAACTTTTGCTTTGGACAAGTCGACAAAACGCGAATCATCGCCTTTTTCTCAGGAGCGGTAACCCAAAGTTTGTACTTCCGCTTAACCGAAAGCTGTCTCGCCACGTACTTGCATTGATAGGCAACCCTTGGCAGAAACAGGGAGGCGTCTTTGTCGCTCTTGGAACTGTTAGTTGGGCCGTCTACCGCCAACAGATTCAGGGGGTCGTTCGCAAATTGATATCTAGCCGTTTCGGTGATTTTCTGTGCACCGGTTCCCCAGGCGTTACTTAGCGCAACAACATGATCTATTTGAACAGCGCCCGATGTCTTTACCCCGCGCACAAATTCGATTGTTTTGCCCGTGTATGGATCTTTGAGCGTGCCGGTGGCAACAAGACACCAATCGTAAGATTTGCGGGTGATGTTAGTGAGATCACGGGTGAGTATGTAATTCCTGAGATCGCAAGTTCGATCCCCCTGCTGAATATTTCCCCAGCCTTTGGAAAATTTGTCCCGTTTATAGCCGTCATGGCTTGCCATCGCCTTCGCTTTGAGTTTGTTAACGTAACTGAGAGCGCTAGTGGCTTTGGTGACCTCGCTGGGAGTAGTACTCAGAGCCATCGACGACGTTGACGGGACGAGCAATAGCAGCAGCAACAGGCTTAGCAAAACGCTTGGTTTGAATGTATTCGACCAAGCGATCGACGTAGGCGTCAACTTGTGACTCAATGTAACCTCCCCGTTGCAGTTTAAAAACTAATTGTCTTACTTCTCCGATTGCCAACTCATTTTGGCCCTCGAGATGTTCCCCAACCATCGTTAGCAAAGCATCTACCTGAGACCGAGAGTAACCCAAACCTAAGACACCCGAACGCTGGAATCTTCTTCCCTTACGCCTTGAGACGCGCGCCGAAAGAACCTGGCGAAGCTTTTCGCTGTCTGCCCCGCGGGATGAGAGTTCTTTTTCAGCGAAGGTGTCTTGTAGTTTATAAATCGCGGAATCTACTGCGGCCGGTTGATACCCGTTTTTTTCCATCGTAAAAACGTGATTAGAAAGTTCACGCCAATCAAGAACGTGAGCAGACACATTGGAATACTGGTCGCGAGCTTTAGCAATTAGCAGGTCTACTTCGGTCTTGGAGTAACCCAATTTTCCTTTAGGTACGTTTGCGAAAGTTGCCATGAATCTTCCTTACAACCCTAGAAGTGTTACAAAAACATATGTCACCAGGGCTGCCGGCAGCATTGAATCAAGTCGATCCATCATTCCACCGTGTCCAGGTAGGAGCGACGACATGTCCTTGATACCGAGATCTCGCTTGATGAGAGACTCCGCTAAATCTCCGAAAACGGCGGCCAAAATTAGAGCGGCGGCCAAAATCAGACCGTACCACCAGGCAATTCCCACCACGAAAGTAACCATCGCAATCGAAGCGATTGTGCCGGCGACAATCGAAGCCAGCAGGCCTTCCCAGGTCTTTTTAGGGCTAACCCCTGGCGCCATTTTGTGCCGACCCAGTTTGCGACCAACGAGATAGCCGAAGGTGTCAACAAGAGCCACGGGAACAACAAACGCTAAAACCCAGGCGGGGCCGTCGTTCTCACGACGCAGGAGTAAAACCGAGAATGAGAGCGTGAGAGGAAGATAGGTCACCAGGAAGGCGGCCGCGGCTAGATCCTTGATGGTCGCGCCAAAAGTTTGCGAAATTGTGCGACGTTTCTCCCAGAGGATGTGCACGAGACGCCAAATCATCAAGGCCAGCGATGTGGCCAAGGTGAATCCCCACTGCCCGACTACCCCCCAAATATAGGTTGCGGGCATGATCAAAAAAGCGCCCACTGTAGCTGGCACTCGCGGAACGTACCAACCCTTTAGTCGAAGTGCCGTGGAAAGCTCCCAAGCGGCGAACGCTATGGCAGTGGCAACCAAAAGAACGAAGAGTTCTTTAACGATCAAAATGGAAAGGAGGAACAGCACCCCGAGCAGGCTTCCGTAAATGATCGACTTCGATAGGCTACGCCCACCCTCAGAAACCTGTTTTTCAGACACTAGACCTCGAGCAACTCTGCTTCTTTGCGCTTGAGCGCGTCATCGATGGCGTCCACGGTTTGCTTAGTTAGAGCGTCTAACTCTTTTTCGGCTCGAGACAAATCATCTTCGCCGGCAGCGCCATCTTTCTTGAGGGCAGCCAAATCATCGTTACCCTTGCGACGAATATTGCGCACGGCCACACGGGCATCTTCTGCTTTAGTTCTAACCAACTTCACGTATTCCTTGCGACGCTCTTCGGTGAGATCTGGAAGAGATGCTCGAATTGTCGTTCCGTCGTTATTCACTGTGGCACCGAGGTTTGGTTCGTCGCGAATCGCTTTCTCGATCGAAATCAAAGCGCTCTTATCGTAGGGAGTGATGTTTAGAGTTCGAGCTTCAATGTTCTGCATCGATGCCAGCTGGCCCAACGGGGTTCCCGTGCCGTAGTAATCGACCACGATTTTTTGAAAAAGTGCCGGGTTGGCGCGGCCGGTTCGAACTGAGGAAAAGTCGTCCTTGGCCGACTCTAAAGCCTTAGCCATTTTGTCTTTGGTGCTGCTCATGATTTCAGAAATCATTTGGTTCTCCTTGTTCGAAAATTTAGGCGGAAACGTAAGTTCCGATTGCCTTGCCCTTAATCGCATCGGTGATGTTGTTCTTGCCCTGCATGCCGAAGACGCGCATTGGCATCTGGTTGTCCATGCAGAGGCTGAAAGCCGTGGCATCAACCACCTTTAGACCCTGAACGAGAGCCTCTTGGTAGCTGATTCTCTCCAGTCGCTTGGCTTTTGGGTCTTTCTTTGGGTCTGCCGAATAAACGCCGTCAACGCCATTTTTCGCAACCAAAACTTCGTCGGCCTT
>CALPUC020000139.1 GCA_943326655.2 Rhodoluna limnophila | reverse complement strand
TCGTAGGCACGGCCGTGGAGCAAAGTAGAAAGTTCCGCAGGGGTTTTGAAAACTTCGCCGGCTGGGCGAATTGCTTCGTGAGCCTCTTGGGCGTTTTTCGACTTACCCGTGTAAACGCGAGGTGCGTCAGAGACATACTCGGCGCCAAACATCTTGGTCGCCTGCGACCTGGCTGCACTGATTGCCTGCCCTGAAAGGGTTGGTGAATCGGTACGCATGTAGGTGATGTATCCCTCTTGATACAGACCCTGCGCGGTGTCCATTGTTTGCTTGGCGCTCATGCGGAGTTTGCGCGATGCTTCCTGCTGCAAAGTTGAGGTCGTGAAAGGTGCTGCCGGGCGGCGAGTTGACGGCTTGGCTTCAACCGATACCACTTCGATGTCAACCCCAGAAACACCCACGGCAGCGGCCAAGGCTTCGGCAGCGGCCGAATCGAGAAGCGTTACGTTTCCGCTGAGCTGACCTTTATCGTCGAAGTTTTCGCCGGTTGCGATTCGCTTGCCATCTACGCTCTGAAGCTTGGCCTCAAAGATTGGTTCACCGGAGGCATTTGGATCAAAGGATGCTTTTACGTCGAAATAAGAAGCGGAGACGAAAGCCATTCGCTCTCGTTCACGCTCAACAACTAGGCGCACGGCTGGAGACTGAACTCGGCCGGCGCTCAAACCGCGGTTGATCTTGCGCCAAAGCACTGGAGAAATTTCGTAACCGTAAAGTCGGTCGACAATTCGACGGGTCTCTTGCGCTTCAACCAGGTCGGTGTCTAGAGCTCTGGTGTGCTCGAGCGCTCCCTGAATAGCTTCCTTGGTGATTTCATGGAAGACCATTCGTTTGACGGGAACCTTTGGCTTCAAAACTTCTAGCAGGTGCCAGGCAATGGCTTCTCCCTCGCGGTCTTCATCGGTTGCGAGGTACAGTTCGTCGGCTCCCTTGAGAGCCGCTTTCAAATCTGAGATGGTCTTGGCTTTGCCGGCAGTAATCCCGTAGTAGGGCGTAAATCCGTTATCAACATCCACGGCGAATTTGCCGATTGAGGTCTTTTTTAGTTCCTTCGGAACGTTTTTTGGTTCAACTAATTCTCGAATGTGCCCAACCGATGCCAGAACGGTGAAGTTGTCTCCGAGGTACTTGGAGATGGTTTTTGCCTTTGCCGGTGACTCGACTATGACTAGTTTTTGACTATTGGTCAAAGAATTTCCTTACTACCGCGGCTTTAGCAACATATAAGAAGTCGTCACTTCTTACTATCGCTTAGACAATACGTTAGGTCTTAGCGGTTAAGCAAGAATTGTCAATTTTGTGGAGTTTCGGGTTCCCCGGCTCTCGCCTTTGCCTGCATTCCGTCGTTCTCAAGTTTTATCAGCAAATCCGTTCCGATGATTGAACAGGAAATAATGCTTGACTCCCCCGACAATGCAACTTTTCTCGCGGCCTCGCAGGGTGTGCCTGCCACCAATCCACGGAGTGCATCTGCCGCGGCGATGCTTGCGTTTTCCGCGAGCGCATCCAACCTAGCCTGCTGCAGATAACGGTTTGAGGCTGAGAATAGGGCTAGCGACAAACCGACTAGCGCGGCTATCAAGCCAAGCGCTAGAACCACTCCCGCTCCTCGTTCGCCTAAGAACCAAGCTGGCGGGCGCATTGTTTTTCGGTTATCGGGAAGGGCTCAGAAATCTCAAGTTGCACACACACTAAGTTCCCTTCGACTTTCGAGGTGGGCACGGATTCACCCCTTGCGGCATCCCGCGCTAGTTGAGCGGCCTGGTAAGTCAATTCAATGCGGTGCGATTGAACTGAAAGAGCTTGGATTGAAAAGGTGAGGGTGAGTAGCACCGCCGGCATTGCAATGGATAACTCAGCCGTTACCGTGCCGCTTTCGCTACGGAGTCGCAACAGTTAGCGCCTTCATTACGAGATCGTAAAGTAAGGCCTTCACTTCGTCGCTCCTCATGATTACCACCAGCAGGCCCGCAAAACCAACCGCCGCCATGGTGGCAATTGCATACTCTGCTGTGGCAGAACCACTGTCTGACTTGAAATTTGATAATTGACTTTTCATACCTCTATTCACCTCTAAATAAATCTCTTCATCAGAAGATGACGAAAAAAGTGGATAACTTACGTTGGGCGTTGATTCGGGAACGTCATCGCCTATTCCAATAAACTTGACGAAGCGGGAAGTGGCAACACAACCCGCAGTCCAGGAGGCCTCGCATAATGAAAAAGCAGATTCGTCTGAACCTGATTTTCCACACCTCGGGCAGGCACGATGCGGGCTGGAAAACTTTCGACGACCCCACCACGCTCGTTGATGACATCGATCATCAAATTAGGTATGCGAAACTCGCCGAAGAGGCAAAATTCGACGGGATTTTCCTTCCCGATACCCCAGCAGCACTTGGCAAGAGTTTCCTTCGCAAACCGAGACGAGGTCTGGATCCCGTCGTTACCCTAGCGGCCATTGCGATGCACACAAAGCACCTCGGCCTAATCTCGACTGCCCAATCGCTACAGGGGCATCCTTACCTGGTGGCACGCTCCATCGCAACTCTCCACCACGTAAGCAAGGGTCGAGCCGGCTGGAACATCGTGACGAGCCAAGACGATTACATGCTTGAGGCGCTGGGCTTGCCTATAGAGGAAAAGTTGGACCGCGACGAGCGCTACGCGAAAGCGTCAGAGTCAGTTGAGATTGTAACCGCGCTCTGGGACTCACTCCCGAAGAACGCGATCATCGCTGATAAAGAGAATGACGTCTACATTGATCCAGCGCTAACTCATCCGATTGACTACAAGGGAAAGTACTACAGCTCTAAAGGCGTACTGCAGCTAACGGGGCGCTATGAGGGTGAACGCCCAGTATTGTTCCAGGCGGGTATCTCGCCGGAGAGTCGCCGGTTCGGCTCCAAGTACGCCGATGTTCTCTTTACTTCCCAACCCAACCTCGAGAAGGACCGCGCGTTCTATGCTGAGGTCAAAGGCTATGCGGAGGGTCACGGCCGAAACCCGGATCACCTGCTGGTGTTTCCAGGTCTCTACGCCGTGGTTGCCGAGAGCGATGCCAAGGCGCGGCAAGCCAAGGCAGAAATCGACGAGATGATGGACCTGAACTTCCTTCTTAATCAACTTTCAGCGCAGGTTGGTATTCCAGTCGAGGAACTTGACCCCAATAAGCCACTCCCCGTTGAACTGTTCGACAAGATTCCCACCGACGACGAGGTCATCCAGTACCGTCGCAACGACATCGGCGGCGTCTCTCAGGCGAATGGTTTTACCGTAAAGCAACTGGTGCACCACAATCTCACCCGAGGGCAACGCACCATTTTCGGAACGCCTGAGCAAATTGCCGACACGATCGAGGACTGGTCAGACACCAACGTCGGTGACGGATTCAACGTCAACGCGCAC
>CALPUC020000138.1 GCA_943326655.2 Rhodoluna limnophila | reverse complement strand
GGTTGCAATCAACGGAAAAGAGTTCAAAGACGCAGTGGAACTCATGATGGAAGCAAACACCATCGGTGGTCGTCACGGCATTGGTATGAGTGACCAGATTGAGAATCGCATCATCGAAGCCAAGAGTCGTGGCATCTACGAAGCTCCGGGAATGGCACTGATTTTCGCGGCTTACGAACGCTTGCTAAGTGCAATCCACAACGAAGACACCATTGCGAACTACCACGCCGAAGGTCGCCGAATGGGGCGCCTGCTTTACGAAGGTCGCTGGCTCGACCCGCAGACACTGATGTTGCGCGAGTCGCTTACCAAGTGGGTTGCATCGGCCGTGAATGGTTCGGTCACCCTGAGACTTCGTCGCGGGGATGACTACACGATTCTCGACACCCGAGGAGAGGGTTTCAGTTATCACCCCGAAAAACTCTCTATGGAAAGAACTGAAGACTCCGCCTTCGGCCCAACCGACCGTATCGGTCAGCTCACCATGAGAAACCTAGACATTCAGGACACTCGAAACAAGCTCGATTTGTACCGTAAGCAAGGGCAAATTGAAGGCGGCCAGTTCGAACTGACCTAAGGGGTGTTGGTTATCTGAATCGCGTTTGAGATTCCGATGGCCCCCGTGGTGGATTTCACAATTGCGGCGATGTTGATTTTCGCTCCGGAGGTGAATTTATCTCCCGAAAGAATCATCTTCCAATCGGCGGAGTCATCGACTCCCAAAACCTGCCACGCTCCCCCATTAACCTGCACCACGAAGGTGCAGGTGGAAGGGTCGTCCCAGTTGGTAATAGTGGCACGAGGTTTCCAGAGTGCAACGCCGGAGTCTTTCGTTACCGAAAGTGAAACCGCTCCAACGGTGTTTGCTGCAGGAAGAGCGGTTTGCGCCTGAAGAACAACTGCTTGGCGGTCGCCAACCCAAATGGTTACGAAGCCTTCAGAGTCTGAAGTAACACTTTGGGTCTGTCCCCAAACCTGGGTAAATACGGTATTCGGGCTGGAAGTCTTGATGCGTAGCCCGCTTTTGGTTACCTGCGAGTTGTTTAGTGCAACGAGATACTCTTTGCGGGTGGAGGAATCGATTCGGCTAAATGCAACCACGTTGTTGGCCGAGTATCGCTGAATCTGGGCGCCAGTCTTGAGAGCCGGGTGTTCGTTACGGACCGAATTGAGCCAAGAGATGCGTTCCTGAATCGGGTGATTGCGGCCGGTGAGATAGGTGCCTGTGCCAATTGGGTCAGCAGCGATTCTGGCCTCTGAGCGCCATGCCGCTACACCGGTTGGGAACATGTCCTGCCGGGAAGCCTGATCGCCGCCGGTTCCAATGATGCCAACCTCGTCGCCGTAATAGACGTTCGGGATTCCGCGAGAAAGATACATCAGATCGTAACCGAGCAGGGCATCGCCCCAGAGGTCTCCAGCTGGTGACCCCGCCCATTTGAGCATTTGACCGAAACGGCCCATGTCATGATTTCCTAGGAAAGTTGGCTGGTTGTAGGCATTTGACTTACCTGTGATGTACCAGTCGTCTGCCCCGAACACGTTAGTGATGTCGGAGATATTGTTTCCTGAAGCGAATTGAACAGCGGCGTTCTGAAAGGCGAAATCGAGAGTCGCTGGAATTCCCCGGTCTCGCACGAACCCGGTGAGAGTTGCAGTGCTCGCATCGTAAACCTCTCCAAAAGCAAAGAGATCAGGATTGCTGGCCGCTGTAAGTTGCTGCACTCGAGGCCACCACTTACCCAAGAAGGCGTCGTCAAGATGCTTGGCGGTATCGATTCGGAACCCGTCGATGCCGTAATCGTTTACCCAATTTGCATAAACCTGCGCGAAGCCCTCAATCACGACATCTTTTTCAGTGGCAATGTCGTCTAGGCCGAAGAAGTCGCCGTTTTGTGATTGCTCTTTGTTGTTCCAGTTCTGAACATCACCGCGGTTGTGATAGTTGCTTAGATCGTTTAGGAATGCCGGCTTGCGCAAATTGGTATCGCCGCTAGCGACCTGGGCAGTTCTCACCGCTCCGAAGCTGTAGTTGTTTGAAGGGTAGTAATTCACGTCGCCGGTGTGGTTCATTACGATGTCCAAAACCACTTTCATCCCCTGGGAATGAACGCAGCTGATGAAATTGGTGAATTCGGCTTTGGTTCCCAAGTGCGGATCGATGTCGGTGAAATCGGTAATCCAGTAGCCGTGGTAAGCGGCGCTGCCGGTTTGAACGTAACGCTGCTTGAACGGCGGCGTAATCCAAACCGAGGTGAACCCCATATCCTTCAAGCGCTTGATGCCATTGCCTGTGGTGCAGCCGTCGGTTAGGCCGGCAAAATCACCGCCGTGATAGTAGGCGGTGGAAGTTGGGTCGAAAGCTGTGACCTCACGGGAACCGGAAAGACCCATTCGGTCGTTTGCCGTGCTTCCGTTTTGATAGCGGTCGGTTAGCACAAAGTAAATGTTGTCTGCAGCCATCGCCGAGCGAACGGAACTAGAGGCCAAAGCGGCAGCCTGGGCACTGGTTGGCGCCGTTACCGCGATTGGATCTACCGGTATTGGAACCGAATCCATGGGCACAGGAATCGTGTACCGAAGAGTGTTGTCGGCGTTTACCGATCCGGCTTCGAACCAAACTTCACCATCGGTGGCCGCTAGCGTTACCAGCTGATTGAGTGTCGAAGGGTCTTTTAGATTCCCCTTGTGAATGATGATTGGCACACTCTTGGCGGCGGCCGTTAGAGGTATCTCGAATTTAACACCCCAGGCATTTGGAGTTTGAGAGACCGGAAGGATTGGGTTAGCCCAGGTCACCGTTGCGGTGGTTCCGCCCTCCGAGCCTTCCCAAGCGTGCACTCCCCAGTCGGTGTAATCACCGTTGGCTCGGTGATAGTGAATTGTGACCTTATCGTTTGCCCAGCTCTCAGAAGTGCGCACTCCGCTGAAGTAATCCCCCACCCACACCTTGGCGGAATTTCGAGGATTAACCGTGTAGGTCTTACCTGATTTGCCGCTTTTCAAAACTGTAAATTTGACCGACGTGGTGCTAGAACTAACCGGAACAGTAACGTAGCGCTTAGATCCTGACGACAAAAACTTATAGGTCTTTACGCTCTTACCAATAGTTACTTTGAGCGATCGATTGCTAAGCAGGGAGCCCTTGGTTTTTAGATAGACCTTGAGTTTCAGGGTTGCAGCCGACTCGTAGAGGTAGGGCGTTCCCTTGGAATTCAGCCATAGTTCCCGAGTGGCGGCAGGATTTATCGCTACGGAGGAGTTGGTTAGTTTGGTGGCTCTAACCTTGATTGCCGCTGCACCGGTTGGTACGTCCACAACCCCGAACCAGCCGTAGCTGTCTTGCCCGATTAGCCTGGACACCGAAACATTCGACGCATTGGCTGCATCAATTAGGGTTACCTGTGCGTCG
>CALPUC020000137.1 GCA_943326655.2 Rhodoluna limnophila | reverse complement strand
TGAAGTAGCCGAGCTTCTTGGGCCCGAACTCTGGCGAGAGTTCTTCGAGCGACCGATTGGTGAAACCATCGAGAACACCTTCGAGAGTGACTTGGTTCGCGGAGTTGTGATGACCGATGCCCTGATCGGAACCTTCGCTCCAAATCAGGACCCAAACCTAGACGCCAACAAGTGCTTCCTCTATCACGTGATCGGAAACGAGACCGGCGAGTGGAGCATCCCGGTTGGTGGCATGGGTGCAGTTTCCGGCTCGATGGCCAAACGTGCCAGAGAGCTCGGTGCCGATCTCAAAGCGAACTGCGAAGTTCTGGCGATCAACGACAATCAAGTTGTGACCTACCTTGAGGCCGGGCAATCGAAGACACTGCATGCCCGCTACATTCTTGCCAACGTTTCGCAGCCGGTGCTGAACTCCATGCTCGGGAAACCAACCGAGCACAACATCCAGGGCGCTCAGGTGAAGGTGAACATGTTGCTGAAGCGTCTACCCAAACTCAAAGCAGGAACCGACCCGGTTGCAGCATTCGGTGGAACCTTTCACATAAACGAAAGTTTCGAGCAATTGCAAACCGCATTCGAGCAGGCAGAGAGAGGCGACATTCCCAACCCGCTACCCTGCGAGATCTACTGCCACTCACTCACCGACCCGAGCATTCTCGGCCCAGAGCTTCAGGCATCAGGAGCCCAAACCCTCACAATGTTCGCCCTTCACACTCCCCACTCGCTCCTCAAGGGCAGAAATCACGACGAAATGAGAGCTGCACTCGAGCTAGCAGTAATCAACTCAATCAACTCGGTGCTAGCAGAAGACATACGCGTCCTTCTACTCACCGACGAAGATGGAAACCCTTGCATCGAGACCAAAACCACTCAGGATCTCGAGGACGCCCTCGGGCTACCGGGCGGCAACATCTTCCACGCCCCACTCAGCTGGCCATACGCCGAAAACAATGAACCGCTTGAAACGGCTGTCCAGCAATGGGGAGTCGACTCCGGTGAACCCGGCATCCTGTTCTGCGGATCAACCGCAAAACGAGGCGGAGCCGTTAGCGGTATCGCAGGTCACAATGCCGCAATGGCCGTGCTCAAACTAGAAGAAGAAAGACTTGCTCACTAGTTGTACATGTTTGCATAAAAGTCATTCACGATTGCTGTCTTTTCAGCATCGGCTAGGCCGAAGGTGATTTTAGTTTTCGAGCCTTCAACTAAGTTTTCAACCTGAGCAAACAATTCATCCTCAACGGTGTATGCCAGTTTTCTCTCGTTACCTGAAACAACCTGAGTTGTTAGATACGTCGCCGTGACGTGATCAAAGGTAACTTTCAGTGGCCAGTCGGCCGAGTATGGCGGAAGTGAAAAGGCATATGTAGTTCCATCAGCAGCTTCCAAGCCGTGAAGCAAATCGTTTGCCTCACACGCGTAGTAATCTCCAGCATCAAGGAGCCCCGCTGTTCCGTTTGGCAGTATGTAAGCATAACTGTTTTCACCACCCTGTTCGAAGGTCAGCCGAACCTTAAACCTGCCCGTGTTTGGGCCCTCGATGTCTTCTTCAACCAAGCCCTCGTAGGCCTTCTTGCAACTATTGTCAGCAATCTTGGCAAACGAATCCCAGGCCTCTTCAGCTGAAAGCGGTGAAGCCAATGCCGTCTCGGTTGGGGTAGGAGTCGGTGTCGGTTGGGGTACCGCAGCGCAACCGGATAGCGATACAACAGCCAGTGCCGCGAAAAGTGCGGTGGTAATTACTTTGGTATTCAAGGCTTCCCCTAACGGATAAGTTGAAAAATACGAACATTTCATAAAACAATTTCACAATAACAATGTGCCTCTAAAACACAAGTTAACTTTGCGTAAAGAAAAAAGGACCCAGCAAAATGCTAGGTCCTTTTTCGTGGAGGAAGCGGTGGGATTTGAACCCACGGTAGCTATTAACTACGACAGTTTTCAAGACTGTTCCGTTCGGCCGCTCCGGCACGCTTCCGTACCTCTATTCTAGCCGAATGGTCGGCCATCAGAAAAAGTAGTTACTCGAATCTGAGTGCGTCAATCGGCTCAAGCCTTGAGGCAGTTCTGGCTGGCCAAACACCGAACGCAACACCAACTACCAAGCTAAAGCCAAGAGCCAGTGCGATTGTGTCTAGTCGGAGCGAGAACGTCCAATCGCCGATGATTGCCAGTAGGAATGCTGCGATTTCACCGAGTATGAGACCAACGATTCCACCGGCGAGAGACAGAACGATAGCTTCAATCAAGAACTGAGAGAGCACGTCTGATTGTTTTGCTCCAATCGCCCTTCTCACACCAATTTCGCGGGTTCGCTCTCTTACTGAAACCAGCATGATGTTCATGATTCCGATTCCACCAACGATGAGGCTGATGGCTGCGATGCCGGTGAGCAGGAGACCGAGGGTGTCGGTGATACTGCCAACCGCGGAAAGGAGGGAAGCCTGGTTGGTGATCACGTAGCGAGCCAAGGTTTCATCGGCTAAGCCGTAGCGTTCGCGAAGCAAGCGGTCGGCTGCGATCTGAAGCGCATCAACTGTGTCCGGCGAATTAGCCTGGATGACTATCGATGAAACGTATGGGTACTGGCTAAATATTCTGCGAGCCGAATCCAGAGAAACGTAGACTCTGCCCGAAGTTCCGAATCCGGCTTGGTCGTTGAGAACTCCAACCAGTCTGAAGTCTTGGCCGTTGAGCTTCACAGGCTGTCCGAGCATGTCTGAGGTGAGCCCCAAATCGTTTGCGGCATCGGCACCGAAGACAACGTCTCTGGAATTGCTGGCGGCCGGGTTCTGTGAAAGGTAGGAACCCATGGCAATCTCAGGTTTCACCGCGTAGAAATACTCAGACGAAACACCAACTAAACGGGCGGTCACTCGGTTCGAGTCGGTGGCGATGGTGCCTTCGTTCTGCGATTGCATGAACATCACCGAGACGTTGTCTAGTTCCGCTAGGGCCTTGGCATCCTGCTCGGTTAGAGCATCGGGAAAGGTTGCGGTGATGTTGAGCTGGTTCGTGCCAAGGGTAGCCAGGGACTTATTGATTCCCTGCGATGCGCCATCGACGATTGATGTGAGAGCCACGATTGCGGCTACGCCAATCACCACTCCAAGCATGGTTAGTAGTGAGCGCACTTTCGTTGACCAAATGCGGTTCAACGCGAGGCGTGCTGTGCCGAGTATGTTCATTTCTGGCTCCGCTCGTCGCGTTCAACTTTGCCATCGCGCAGGAAAACTCGGCGCGGTGCGCTGGCGGCAATCTCCAAATCGTGAGTGATGAGGACGATGGTTTTTCCCTCGGCATTGAGCTCTTTCAATAGATCTATAACCTGAGACCCGGTCTTGGTGTCCAGTGCTCCGGTTGGTTCGTCGGCCAACACTATTTCTGGAACCGTCACCAGCGCTCTGGCAATC
>CALPUC020000136.1 GCA_943326655.2 Rhodoluna limnophila | reverse complement strand
ACTACGATGCGCTTCTTGCCAATGAAGACGGTAGCCGACCATTCACCGCGTGGTACATCAACACGGTTATCATCGGTGTTCTCACCTCGATTGGCTCGGTGTTCCTATCCGCTTTGGCTGCCTATTCGTTCTCGAGACTTCGCTTTAAGGGTCGTCGCGGTGGTTTGATGTCGCTTATTTTGATGCAGATGTTCCCATCAATCCTCGGCCTAGTTGCAATCTTCTCGCTAATGAGCGACATTGGGCAGGTTTTCCCAGAACTAGGTCTAAACAGCCAGCTCGGTCTGGTGATGGTCTACATGGGTGGGGCACTCGGCGGTGGAACCTACCTAATGTACGGTTTCTTCAACACCGTGCCAAAGGAAATCGATGAAGCGGCCAAGATCGATGGCGCCAGCCACGCTCGAATCTTCTTCACCATTACTTTGCGTCTGGTAGCACCGGTACTCGCAGTACAGATGCTGCTGAGCTACATCGGTGTCACCAGCGACTTCGTTTTGGCTTCGATTTTGCTCAGCGACCCAGAAAAGCTAACTCTGGCCACCGGCCTTCAGCAGTTTATTAGCGACCCTTACTCGAAAGACTGGTCGATGTTCACTGCTGGAGCGATCCTGTCGGCGTTACCAACGGTTCTGCTCTTCCTGTTCCTGCAGAAGTTCATAACCTCCGGCCTAATAGCCGGGTCAACCAAGGGCTAGAACTTAGCGGATTCCGTTTGCTTTCAGCACAGCTTTTACCCGAGCCTGCTGCTTCACGATCCAACTGTTGACTCGAACCTGTTCGGCTTTCACATCGGCTGCGCTGTAGGCGCTGATTGTGGTGGCGGCCGACGTCATGGACGTTACGAATTTGGCGCTGGTCACCTTTGCAGATACGGCCTTGAGCTGATTTAGATAAGCCACCTTGCAGGTCTTGTAAGCCAAGCATTTAGTGAACAGAAGGCCGCGTGGCATGGTTTCTTTTTTGAAAGAGCTTTGAATCCAAGGGAAACCGGCTGATGATTTGTCTAGGGGAAAGAAATAATCGTCTAGGAGTTCTCTGGTCGCGCGGTTTTCACCGAATGTTTGGTCGGCGCCCCAGGGCAGCATCGTGAATTTGCCAAGAATGTTGCTACGCAAGAAGTGGTTGTTCTGCAGAGGGCCCGAATAGCCGTCCCAGTGGCCGATGAAGTTCTCTACCGCGAGAAACTTCAACAGGGAAGTTCGATCCATAACCGTGCCCAGTTTCGTCCACCAAGCTGAGCCTGAAGAGTAGTTGGCGGCATTAATGAGTTTCTGAAGGTCGGCTTTGTCTTGGCGGGCAGCCCAGCCTTCCTTCACCAGGTAATCGCCGTCGTTCTCGCCGCCGTTCGCGTTACCTGGTTTCAGATCGTTTAGGGCCACGCCCTCGTAGAGGTGCTGGGTGACATCACGGAATTTGCTGTTTAGGAATATGTCGTCCACTGATTCAAGTGACAGGTAGAGTCCGCGCGATGCTCCGTTAATTCTCAGCTCACTCCAGCCGGTTCTCGGCGCTGGAACTCCCATGAGATTAAACAGTTTGTATGAGCCAAATTCGTGAAGCTTGGAACCATCTTGCGACATCGCGTTGAGGGTTAGGTTTTTGAGCCCTAAAAATCGATTGCCCTTGAGTAGCTTCCAGTTGAATGCAACCTTGAATGAAGGTCGCCCGCTGAGGCGATCAAGCGAGGTGCTTCCCTTGAGTCTGATTCCTACATCGATTGGACCGATGGAAAGGCCGTTCGAGGTGAACTTGAAGGTTGCCGTTACATAATTCTTCGCAGTGTTTCTGTTATTTAGAGACGCTGCACTCTCGTCTGGAATCGCGAGCTCGATTCTGTTCACGCGTGAGGTGTTGAATACGTCGGATTGCGTGAGGGAAATTGCATTTGCCTGGGTCGGAGCGAACAGGCCGAGCGAGAGAGCCAGAACCAACGTCAGGGTTCTTGCCAGCCAACTAGCCGATTTAGCCATCATTGGCTAAGTCTATGCCTATGCCTTAGATTTTGTTGCTGTGCGGTAGCCCAGAGCATAGATGATGCTCACTGGGATTGCGTAGAGCATCCAGGCAATGGCTTCTAGGTTGGTTGGGGTTACTCGGAACGAGATGGTGCCCTTTAGCACGCTGTGAACCACGCCGTCTTTTTCGATGATTCCCGAAACGTCGTAGGCGTTTGAGGTGAGAATAGGGAAGGCGCTCTCAAGCGGCGCGAAGATGCCGATTTCCTGTAGTTCGTGAACTCCGTAGGCGAGAATTCCGGCAGCCACAACGATTAGGAAGGCTCCGGTGTATTTGAAGAAGGAACCGAGGTTGAATTTGAGAACCCCGCGGTAGATCAGGTAACCCATTACCGTTGCCACCAGCAGGCCGATGGTTGCTCCTAGAAGAGGGTTGGTTTCATCTCCGGTGGCCTTGGTTGCGCTCCAGAGGAACACCGCGGTTTCAACACCCTCGCGAATTACGGCGAAGAAGGCAACGCCAACCAGGGTGAGGGTGGAAGTCTTTAGTGCTTGGTCAACCTTGCCGCGAAGTTCTTTGCCAAGGGTCTTGCTCTGGGCGGCCATCCAGAAAATCATCCAGGTAACGAAAACCACAGCGATGATCGAGGTAGTTCCGGCGATTAGCTCGTTGATTCCGGCCGGTGCTTCGGATACTGCGTAGGTAAGACCGAAGCCAATCATGATCGAGATGGCAACAGCGGCGCCTACTCCTGCAAAGAGCTTGCCGAATTCCTTGCGGTTACCGGTTTTGACAAGGTACCCGGCCAAGATTCCTACGATGAGTGCGGCTTCCAAACCTTCGCGAAGACCGATTAGGAAATTTGCCAGCATTTTGCTCTTTCTTGAACTTACTTAGGGTTACCTTACCTACTCAACTTTAGTTAGGTAACCCTAAGTAAGCAAGTGTTATTTGAGCTCTTTCAACCAGGCCGACGGTTCGCGACCAGCCTTGCGCATATTCTCCAGGCGCACTGCCAGCCAGACCAGTAGAGCGGCGACACCGAGCAAGATAGCCCAGAGGAACCATTCCTTGTTGCTGAGCGGGTGGAAGCCGTAGGGGAGCACCGTGACGATGACACCGATCAAACCTGGGAAGAATGTTCCACCGATTTCCCGCAGCGCACCAACCAACAGTAGGACCAGCGAAACCGTGAGAACGATTGAGAAACGCCACCAGTCGAGGCTGCGAATTTCCGAGCCGCCCAAACTAGACAGGGTTTGGAATACCGCCGGCGCCAACGCGATTGACACCGGAATACCGATAAACACGATGCTCTTTAGTTTCAGTGAGGTGTATTGGCGCAAGAGGTTGATGGCCCAGAAAATAACGGCTGCAATGAGAAGACCTCGCAGCTCCAGATCGGCCGAACCGTTATCGATTGCCGAGGTTTTGAACCAAAGCCCCGGGATGCCGATAAGCCAGAGTTCAATTGT
>CALPUC020000135.1 GCA_943326655.2 Rhodoluna limnophila | reverse complement strand
TCCGGAAAAACCTTGGTGGCGCTCAGGGCCATGTTAACCGTGGCGGAGAGCTTGGGCCAGTCGGCGCTTCTGGCTCCAACCGAAGTTTTAGCGTCTCAACATTTTGAGTCGATTGCTAAGACTCTGGGTCAAGATTTGGCGAACGAACTTGGCCTCACGCTTCTGACCGGGCAGATGAACGCCGGAGAGCGCAAGCGGTCGCTTCTGCAAATTGTGTCCGGAAAGGCTCGCATCGTGGTTGGTACCCATGCGCTACTCGGCGACAAAGTTGAGTTTTACGATCTCGGTTTGGTGGTAGTGGACGAACAGCATCGGTTCGGCGTAGACCAGCGTGAAACGCTAAGGCTCAAGGGCAAGCTTCCGCCACACGTTTTGACCATGACGGCGACTCCGATTCCCAGAACTGTTGCCGTGACCGTTTTTGGAGATTTAGACATTTCGACGCTCGATCAACTACCGGCCGGGCGCAAAGAAATTCAAAGTCACGTGGTTCGATTCAACCAGGCCGCTCTTGTGGCAAGAACCTGGGAGCGAATTGCTGAAGAGGTCGCCAGCGGGCGTCAGGCATTTGTGGTGTGTCCGCGAATAGATGACACGGCGGTTGAAGAGGGCGACGAGTTGGAAGCTGAGCCAGGAATTCCTATGGCGGCAGCCGAAACCATAGCCAAGAACCTAACCGCTATGCCGGTCTTTGCAAACGTGAAAATCGGTCTACTGCACGGGCGGATGAGCAGCGAAGACAAGGCGGCCACCATGGCAAAATTCAGTGCCCGAGAATTAGACGTGCTGGTTTCGACCACGGTTATCGAAGTTGGGGTGGATGTGCCAAACGCAACGGTGATGGTGGTGCTAGATGCCGATCGGTTCGGCGTTTCACAGCTGCATCAGTTACGTGGTCGTGTTGGCCGTGGAGGCCATGCTGGGCTCTGTCTCGTGCTCACTACCGCTGAGGAAGGTTCACTCGCCCTAGAGCGCGTGAACGCCGTTGCCGGCACACTTGATGGATTCCGTCTGAGTGAAATCGATCTGGAATTGCGCGGCGAGGGAGATGTGCTCGGAGCCAATCAATCGGGCACACGTTCGAGTTTGAAATTACTCCGAGTAATCAAAGATGCGGAACTTATTACTCGAATGCGAGTCGCGGCCGGGGAAGTACTCTCCTCAGATCCAACTCTCGAGAAGCATGCGGTTTTGGCAGAAACTCTCGAACGGTTAGATGAAGCGGCAAAAGCGAATATCGCCAAAGGCTAGTTAGCAACTAACCTAGTTACATGAGCAAGCTTGCCGTTTACCCCGGCTCATTCGATCCCATCACCCTAGGACACCT
The DNA here is from genome assembly GCA_943326655.2 of Rhodoluna limnophila. Taxonomy (GTDB): domain Bacteria; phylum Actinomycetota; class Actinomycetes; order Actinomycetales; family Microbacteriaceae; genus Rhodoluna; species Rhodoluna limnophila_C. The sequence continues at coordinate 2,131 of CALPUC020000135.1, read as the reverse complement.
CGATATCATCGAACGTGCACTGGAGGTTTTTGAGCAACTTGAGGTTGTAGTGGTTCACAATCCAACCAAGAAGCCGTTTTTCACCCTTGCTGAGCGAGTGCAGATGGTTACCGATTCTCTAATCGAACGCAACTTACTGGGGCGCGTAACCGTATCGTCTCTAGAAACCGGTTTACTAACCGACTACGCGCAGAAACTAGGCGCAAAAGTTCTAATAAAAGGCTTTCGAACCGGCGTAGACATCGAATACGAACTTCCAATGGCTCGAGTAAACCGTGACCTAAACGGAATTGAGACCGTGTTTTTGCCTTCTGACCCTGCCAACACTCACATTTCTTCCAGCCTGGTAAAGCAGGTTGCCGAACTCGGTGGAGAAATCGTGAAATACGTTCCGGCCGCGGTTATCCGTGGCTTCAAGGCAAAGGCATAACTTGAGTAATCCGTATCTAGTCCAAGTTCACGACCTTATGTACAAGGCCGGTGGGCTGCGCCGAATCGAACTGAAGTTTCCTGCGCCGGAAGCATTCGACAACGCTATTGCTTCCATACCGGCGGGCTCGGAAATTGATATCGACGGTCGTTTGGAGTCGGTGCACGAAGGTATTTTGGTCACCGCCAACATCCAGGCTGAAGCGAAATCTGAGTGTTCCAGATGTCTTGATCCACTCGAACTCGAGGTTGATGTGGAATTTCAGGAGCTTTTCGCCTATTCTTTAACAGACGAAGACGACCTAGTCATTTCAGAGGAATCAATAAATCTGGAACAGGTGGTCCGAGATGCGGTTGTGCTTTCACTTCCGTTCCAACCAATTTGTAGCAGCGACTGTGAAGGTCTTTGCGTCGAATGTGGAGCGAAGCTAGAAGAAAATCCGCAACATGCGCACGAAGCCTCGGTTGACCCGAGGTGGAACGCCCTGAAGAACTTGATGGAGTAGAAATGCCAGTACCAAAACGACGCCTATCCCGAGCACGTACCCACGCACGTCGTTCACAGTGGAAAGCCGCTGAGATGACCCTAGTGAAGACCGTTGTTAACGGCAAGACCGTTTACAGCCTGCCTCACCGCGCGAAGGTTGTTGAAGACTCAGCCGGCAACGCATTGTTCATGGAGTACAAGGGCCGTAAGGTCGCAGACGCTTAAATGAGTCTTGGCGAGCTTCAGGCTCGGCTCGGTGTAAAAATCGAACCAGAGTTGCTTGAACTCGCTTTGACCCACACCTCGTTCTCTTATGAGAATGGCAATCAACCCAGTAACGAACGTCTTGAATTTCTAGGCGACTCGGTGCTGGGTTTTGTTGTATCCGCTCACATCACCCAAACTTTCACCGACCTTTCCGAGGGGGAGTTGAGCCGACTCAAGAACGCCGTGGTGTCGGCTAAAGCTCTCGCGCCAATAGCTGAAACGCTCGGCCTGGGGGAGTACCTTCGATTGGGTGTCGGCGAAGAGCGCACTGGCGGGCGAACCAAGCCAAACCTGCTGGCGGATGTCTTTGAGGCGATTCTCGGCGCTATCTACGTTTCGAAGGGCATTGACGCAGCCACCGAGTTCGTCCGATCACAGGTTTTTCCTCTGCTGGCAGATCCAGCCGCGCTGCTGAGTGCCTCTGAACCCAAAACCAAATTGCAAGAATTGGCGGCGAAGTTGGGCCTTGATGCTCCTTCGTACACGGTCACTCACGATGGTCCGGATCACGATCGCACTTTCACCGCCAGCCTGATGCTGCAGGGGCGTGTTTTCGTGGGCGCAGCGAGAAGTAAACGCGACGCCGAAACCGAAGCAGCATTGGCTGCCCTAGCAAAACTGTCATAAATGCCCGAGTTACCCGAGGTTGAAACCGTTCGTGCCGGTCTCGCCGAGTTTATAACCGGCGCCACAATCACCGATGTCGAGATTTTTGATGCTCGATCCTTGAAGCGTCATCGGCCCGGGCCAACTGATTTCGTGGCGACTTTGGTCGGATCGAAGATTACTTCGGTGGTTCGCCGAGGGAAATTCCTTTGGATGCCCCTCAACGCTTCACCCCTGGCTTTAGTTGGACATCTTGGAATGAGCGGCCAAATGCTAGTGAGAACGCCGGATTTTGAACCAGATAAGCTGACCCGGGTAATTTTGCATTTCACCGCCGCTGGG
>CALPUC020000134.1 GCA_943326655.2 Rhodoluna limnophila | reverse complement strand
TAACCACTGGCGCCTGGAACGACGCCGAGTAACTACTTCTTGTTTCCCTGCGCTGCTACTGCGGCAGCTCCAGCGGCAGCAGCCTCTGGATCTAAATACTCTCCACCGGCAACCAGCGGCTTGAAGTTTTCATCAAGTTTGTAAACCAGGGGAATTCCGGTTGGAATGTTCAGTTCCGAAATCTCGTTGTCAGATAGACCGTCTAGGTGCTTCACCAAAGCCCGCAGGCTATTGCCGTGTGCGGTAATCAAAACAGTTTTCCCGCTTTTCAGGTCTCCCACGATTTCGTCGTTCCAGAGCGGAAGCATTCGATCTAGTACATCTTTCAAACATTCCGTCTTTGGAATCATCGAACCAAGTTCGGCATAGCGCTCGTCGTGAGCCTGCGAATACTTATCGTTATCGTCGATCGGCGGTGGCGGCACATCGAACGACCGGCGCCAGGTTTGGAATTTCTCTGGGCCGTATTCGGCTAGAGTCTGAGCCTTGTCTTTGCCCTGCAGTGCGCCGTAGTGACGCTCGTTTAGTCGCCAGTCACGCTTTACGTCGATCCACACCCGCTCGGCCGCATTTAGGGCAATGTGTGCGGTGTTGATAGCTCGCTTGAGCTTGCTTGTGTAAAGCAAATCAGGCTTTAGCCCCGACTCGGCAAGTAGCTCACCGGCCCGCTTGGCTTCGGCCCGACCCTGGTCGCTTAGGTCGACATCAACCCACCCGGTGAACAGGTTTTCCTGATTCCAAACGCTATTTCCGTGGCGCAACAAGACGACTGTGTAGGTGTTTGACATGGTGTCAAGTTTAGTCTTGATGAGTGGCATCAGCTAAAAGGATCGGTAACCTAACCCGCGGAACTACCAACCCCAACCGGTTGCGTAGGGTCGATCGATTCATTGCCGACCTACCCGCAGTGCGCGGGAAAAACCCGGTCGTGGTTGATCTGGGTTTCGGCGCCTCTCCGATCACAGTGCTTGAATTGCGCGACCGTTTATTGAAGGTGAACCCACAGGTTCGAGTGGTTGGTATCGAGATCGACAAAGACAGGGTTGCCAGAGGCTTGGACGTTGCCGAGCCTGGTCTTGATTTCTTGCTCGGCGGTTTCGAGACTCCGCTTCCGACTGGAGTTGACCAGGCGGACGTAATTAGAGCCTTCAATGTGCTTAGGCAATATGACGAACGCGACGTGCCGGCGGCTTGGAACCTAATGATTTCGAGACTTTCTAACACCGGCGTCTTAGTTGAGGGAACCTGCAACGAAATTGGGCGAATCAGCAGCTGGGTAACGCTCAACCGAGAAGGACCCAGGTTGTTTACTATCTCACTTCATCTGGGAAGCCTGGAACAGCCGAGCGTGGTGGCCGAGAGACTACCCAAAGCCCTAATTCACCACAATCTGCCCGGTGAACGAATCCACGAGTATCTAAAAGCGCTGGACCAAGCTTGGGCGAACCATGCCGCTCTCGGAACCTTTGGAGCCCTCCAGCGCTGGTTAGCCGTCTGTGAAACCTTAGCGGCAGCCGGTTGGCCGATTGTGGTGAACCGTAAACGTTGGCGGTTGGGTGAACTGTCCGTCGATTGGTCGGCGGTTAGTCCCTAAACATCCGGGAGTTCTTCGCGGGCGTCGTCCTCGGTCATTCCCGTGGCGCAGAGTAGGTCAACCAGCATCGGTCTCAGGAGCAGTAAAACGGATGCCTCTCGAAGTTGGTCGGCAATTCCGAATTTTTTGGGATCAAGTTGGTGAACGATTTCTAGGAATCCGGCTCGAGCTTCGAAAAGGAATTCCTCGTTTTCAGTGGCCTTCGACAAATGTTCGGTTGCTTCAAAAAGCTGCTGAAATAGGTCGGCTAAATATGGCCGTTTGACGCCGTCTCGAATTAGAAAATCCACGCGTCGAACAATGACGCGCAGATTGCGAGTAGCCAGATCCATGCCTCGCATTAGTCTTAGTTGGGCTCCTAGGTCGAACCGTTGTTTTTTGAGAAACGGCGATAGCTTGGCAATTGCCACAGCGCTGTCGAGAGACATTCTCCAGTTGTCGACCAAGGGCTGCGTGCGTCGAACGTTTACCAGGGTTTCGTCGGCCTTTTTTACATCGACGTCTCGAAGCGCAGTGCGAAGTGCTGCCAAAGAATCAAGAAATACGTCGAACAGTGCGGCCGCGTCTTTTCTGGCCAAACCCTTGGGATTGCGAGGAATTAGAACTGTAACCAGCAGCGAGGTAACCGCGGCGGTGATTCCATCCAGCGGACGAACCCAAATGCCACCCTCTGGTAGCGGCAGTAGCTGGATAAACATGGCTTGAATTGCCACGGTAAGGGCAAAGCTCGAGCTCTGGGTAACGAATCGTGCCCCGATTAGGCAAATCATTAGGGTAAGCGCCAGTTGCCAAATGCCTTGACCGAACAGAATGACTAGCAATTCACTGCCAAACAGGCCGATGATAATTCCCAGAGAAGTCTCGATAACCCTTCTCGGTCTGGCGTCGCGCGTGAAACCCAGAGCGGTGATGGTTACGGTTACCGCGAGCAGCGGGTTTTCGTGACCGAGCACAAAAAATGAGAACGAATAAGACGCTAGGGCCGCGATAACAATCTGGAGAACCGGCGGAATAGATTCAATGACTCGAGCCATTGCGCTTTTGAAACTCCAGTGTATGTTCATCGATTCGGTCTCATAAGACTCTTGCGTGGCACGGTGACCATCTTGCCAGCGCTCTGAGGCACGATCACTTCTTGAGCCGCAGTAATCGAACCGGTTACCTCCAGTTCAGCGTCTTCAGGAACCGTTCGTTTGATAACCGCGAGCGCAACCGCTCCTGCTTCGTAGTGCGAGCCGGCGGTGGTTACCCGACCAACCTCGGTCTCCCCGAGATAAACCTTCGCTCCGATTTCCGGAAGCAGGTGGCCAGAGCCGTCTAGGTGCAACAAAACCAGTCGACGAGGTGGGTGCCCGAGGTTGTGAACCTTGGCAACAGCTTCCTGCCCTCGGTAACAGCCCTTGCTGAGGTGAACCCCTGTGGCAAGCCAATCCAACTCGTGCGGAAGGGTCTTTTCATCCACTTCTTCCATGCTGGGACGACGTGCCATAACCCGAAGTGCTTCCAAAGCAGAAGTTCCAGCCGGCTCTAACTCCGACTTCTCGGCAATCGACTCGATGTAGTTCCATGGTTCCCCGGCCTTGGCCGCATAGCGGTGTCCACCCGCCGAAACCTCAGGCCAGGGGTCTACCCAGACCACGCTGGCGTTGGTTAGCGGTTCGCCGAAAGTTGCGAAAACTTGTAATTCGCGGTCGAGCTCAATGGTTACCTTGGTGCGTAGCTTCATCTTGTTGAGGTGTTCGAAAACTAGTTCTGCTGTGGAGTCGTCAACAATCATCCAGGTGATTCGTCCGTCGTCGACCACATGCAGATTTGCTTCGATGTGCCCCTGGGGATCTAGCAGCAGCGCATCTGCCGATTGCCCCGGCAAGAGGTTCACAATGTTTTGGCTCAGCAGAGCGTGTAGCCACTTGAGGCGGTCGTCACCGATGACTCGAATTACCTTGGAGTCGAGAGCAACCGCTGCTTTACCGT
>CALPUC020000133.1 GCA_943326655.2 Rhodoluna limnophila | reverse complement strand
TAACGTGCGTGTGCTAACCGTGAACCCGGGAGCCACCGCCACCGAGTTCTTCAATGAGGGTTTCAAAGTCAACCCCGCTAGCGGATTGGCGCCGGTTAGTGACGTGGTGAAGGCAACCTTCAAATCACTGAATTCAAAATCTTCGAAACCATCGATTATTGTTGGGGGTCAAAATAGCTTTATGGCCAAGGCAACGCGTTTCTTGCCGCAAGCGGCCGTAATCAAGGTGGCCGGAAAGATGTTCCTTCACGACTGATGAACTCTGAATACCAACTCATCCAAACATCCCGATTAGACCTGTTTTGCCTAACCGTCGATGAATTCCTTGGTCTTTCGATAAATGCGAACGCTCTGGATCACAGAGGACTTTCAGATCCTCACTCCCAGGTGTCCCAGGTTGAACTAGCGCGAGATAATCGGGTGCAAGATGTTCGGGAGAACCCTCAAAACATTCGTTGGTACACTCGCTTGATTGTTGAGCGAACCTCTAATGCAGTAATCGGTGCAACTTCATTTCACGGTGGCCCAGACGAACGCGGGATGGTTGAGATTGGCCTAGGTATTGCCGAGGCAGAGCGAGGCAAGGGTTACGCAAGCGAGGCGCTTCGGGCGATGTGGGATTGGGCAGCAAGGCTGCCTGAGGTGAAGTTCCTTCGCTACACGGTTAGCCCGGAGAATCTGCCATCGGTGGCAATCATCAACAAACTAGGTGTTCCATTGGTTGGCGAGCAAATCGATAAAGAAGATGGGCTCGAACTGATTTATGAGATCTCGTCGGAGGACTACTTGACCAAAGCGGTTGAGTAAATCACGTAACTGTTGGCTGGCACCGAGATAGTCATCTTCGACGATGTGATCTTGATTTTCTTGCCAGAGCTGTAGTCGTAGTAGGTTCCTCGAAGTGCACTTCCGGTGGCGATCGTAGTCTTGGCGGTTCGAGTGGTTAGGTTGATGGCAACCACAACCTTGCTGGAACCTCGCTGACGAGAATAGGTGAGCACCTTTTCGTTGGTGCCATCGTATTGAACCAGATCTCCTCCCGCGGAGCCGTTCCAGAGGGCCGAGTTCTTAGTCTTTAGCGAAATCAGTTTTGTGTAGAACGACGTCATCGAAGACGACTTCCAACTGATGGCGTCCTTGTCGAAGAACCGAAGTCTGCGGTTCAGGCCAATCTCCTGACCCGAGTAAATCAGTGGCATTCCGGGAACGGTGAAGTAAAGGGCCGAGAAGCGTTTCACGTAACCTCCAAGTCTTTCAAACTCGGTTCCGTTCCAAGAGTTCTGGTCGTGATTGGTAATGAACGTCATTGGGAATGAGCCGTTTTCGTAGTTGTAAGAAAGACTGTCGATGATTGGGGTTAGGTAAGAGGCGTCTGGGTCGCTGGTGTTGGCAACCGTGTTTAGGCGCGAGAGCAGGCTCCAGGAGTAGTTTCCGTTGAACGCCGAAACCAGTTCGGCCGCAGCGCCCTCGCTTTCTGCCAGCATAAACATCGGCTTGATTGCGTCTAGCTGGGCGGAGGCCTCCTCCCAAAAAGACGTTGGCACGCCATTGGAGTGGTCGGCGCGGAAACCGTCGATGTCAAAAGTTGTGACCCAATACTTCATGGCGTCGATCATGGCGGCCCGCATGTTGGCATTGTTGTAATTCAAATCGGCAACGTCTAGCCAATCTTGATTGGGCGGTTGAATGACCCCGGCATTGTTGGTGGTGTGCCAGCCGGGGTTTTGCGTCCAGGCGTTATCCCAGCCGGTGTGGTTGGCAACCCAGTCGAGAATCACTTTGAACCCAGACGCGTGGGCGGCTTTCACCAGAGAAAGGAAGTCGGCGTTGGTCCCCATGTCGGGGTTCACCGCCTTGTAGTCGGCCACGGCATAGGGCGATCCCATGGATCCGAGTTTGCGCTCTTCGGAAATTGGATGAATCGGCATTAGCCAAAGTATCTTCACTCCGAGTTTCTTGAGCCTTGGAAGATGGGTCTTGAAAGCCTTGAAAGTGCCAGCGGTTGTGTAGCTGCGGATATTTACCTCGTAGATACTGGCATTCTTGGCCCAGGAAGGCAGTGCCCGGCTTGCTCCCGCAGCTGAGGCACTCGGCACTTCCGCAACGATGGGATTGGTAACACCGAGAAACGTGATGGCAAAAGCCAGTATTGCCACCAAAAGTTTGCGCATAGTAGAACGATAACCCCAACAACAGGCTCCTCCACTCGCATAGGCAAATCTGGTACCTATTCGGAATAAGCAAAAACCGTCATAGTGTTTTAGAAAGTAACGAAAGAGAGACCATGAGCGAGCACGAACTTATTCAACTTTGGAACAAGAGCCGAAACCAGTTGGTCTTCGCGCAACTTGCTCCAACCTTTCTTCTGATCACCGCCGCCGGGTTGGTAACAGAGATTAGAACCGCAGGAACCTTCACCGTTTGGGGGGTTATCGGCATCTTGCTGGCGTCGGGTATTCTCGGCGCTTTGGTTGAGTTCTCGGCCGCCCACGAGGCCCAGGCCATCGCAGCCGACATCAAAGCTCTCGGTTCAAAATCCAGGACGAGTGCGGCAATCGCTGCCACCGCGCCTTGGCTTCACGTGGCTAAGTACCTGACTCCGGCGATTTTCGTCGGGATTTTCATCGCCCTATTTTCAGCGTTAGTGTTCTAAGTATGAAAACAAAAAACGGTCTGATGTTTTGGATTTATATGGTGTTTGCTATTGCGGGTCTGGTCACGGCTTGGATTTTCAACTACCTCGCAGTGATGGGCGGGCAAGACTACGGTTTGGCCTGGACTGCCACTGCAGTTGATCTGGTGGCCACGTTTGACCTGGGAATTGTTGCGTTTGCCTGCGTATTCTTCATGTTCGCGGAAAGTAAGCGTTTGGGGATGAAGCGCACCTGGATTCTCGTGGTGCTATCGGGCATCACCGCCATCGCCTTTGTTTTCCCGCTCTTTTTGGCACTGAGAGAGCGCCACCTCAAGCTAAACCAGTAAGAAAAGGAATCGACCCTAACCTAAGTGGTGGTTAGGGTCGATTCCTTTAACTCAGGTTATCCGACCTTCAGAACCCAGTTCACGGTTCTTGGAGCAATAACCTCACCGTTCGGCTTGGAAGCCTTATAGGTGGTTGGCCAACGACGATCACGGAGAACTTCAGCGTTTGCTTTCAGCTGTCCGCCAGCTTTGAAGAATGCCACCGCGTCCTTGCCAAGAACACAGGTTACCGAGTTGGTAAAGTTCTTGGCTGCCAGGTAGCCCTTCGGTCCTCCCTTAGGCATAGCGCGGTAAGGCTTAGTAATTGCAGCAATCGCCGCCTTGGTTTCCAAGGCCGGATTGGTGATCACTTTCTTCTTCGAGTCTCGCAGTGCGATACCAAATGAGGTTGAACAGGTTTGCGTTTGAGTGACGTTGTCCTTCATGTATTCAACCGAAATGTTGGCAGTGATTGGCCCAATGTATAGACCCTTCGAGATTGGTTGAACAGTAACCCCGGTAGGAGTCACCTTCACAGTGAAGCCAACCCCACCCTTGTATGCGGTGCCACCGGTTCTTGGTAGACCCATCTCAACGCCAGGCTCAATGTTGTCATCGTCGCTTGGAGGCGCAGGTG
>CALPUC020000132.1 GCA_943326655.2 Rhodoluna limnophila | reverse complement strand
TGGGCCCCTAAGGGTTGGTCATCGCTCACCGACCATCTGAAGTCGCTTGGTTTCACCGAAGATGAATTGGTCACCGCAGCTTTGGTCAGCAAAAAAGAAAAGGGCGCTTACGATCGTTTTCGCGGTCGCCTAATCTGGCCCATCAAGGACAGCACGAATGCCGTGATCGGTTTTGGCGCTAGAAAAATCTTCGACGACGACCAGGGGCCGAAATACTTAAACACGAGTGAAACTCCCGTGTACCACAAGTCGAGCGTGCTCTACGGAATCGATTTGGCGAAGCGTGAGATATCTAAAACACAGCAGGTTGTAGTTGTTGAAGGTTACACCGACGTGATGGCTTGCCATCTGGCTGGAATAACCACGGCTGTGGCAACCTGTGGAACCGCATTCGGCGATGAACACATCAGAATCTTGAACCGCATCCTGGTTGCCGACGCCAGGAAGCCTGCTGAAGTGATCTTCAATTTCGACCCAGACGAAGCCGGGCAAAAGGCGGCAATGCGAGCATTCGCTTCTGCCCAAAAGTTCAACGCACTCACCTACATCGCCATCGGCCCTGAAGGCCTAGACCCCTGCGATCTGCGCAAGGCTAGGGGAGATGGAGCAATTGTCGACATGATTGCGGCCAAGCGCCCGCTAATCGAATTCGCGCTGGAACGTTCAATCGCTAAATTCGACCTCGCCTCTCGTGAGGGTCAGGTGGCTGCTGTGCGCGCAGCGGCAACAATAGTTGCGGAAATCGCCGACCCGACTCTGCGTTCAAGTTATGAGAAACATCTTTCAGATCTAACACTGGTAGACCGAGCGGCCGTGAATCAAATGGTGTCAGATGCCGCCAAGGGTGTTCGTCGTCAAGCTGTGGCTCCTGCATCTCAACAAAGTCAAAACGACTCGTTAGAGGCGGCTGGAGAAGCTCTTCCTCAGGTGAACCTGGCTGATCCAATCAATCGAAATGAGCGATTCTTACTCGACGTAATTGCCCAGATTCCGAGCGTCATCGACCCGGCAACCATGAAGCGCATTTTTCGAAGTTTCTTCTCAGCCCCTCGTCACGCGGCAATCGCTCGAGTGATTGAAGTGCACTATGGAAACGAGAATTTCACCGAGAGTGTGTCTAAGGCGCTTCCAGACGATTTGGCTTCGCTATGGCGCGAGATGATTCTCACCCCGCTACCGATAATGGCTGGGGGAGACCCGGTGCCTTATGCCTCTGGTGTTATCAAGAGTTCTCTTATTTCAACCATTGAGTTTGAGAAACAGGTGCTGATTCAAGGCCTCACTCAAGCCAGAGCATCGCAGAACGAGGCGCTCTCGGATCAGATTGCCAAGAAGTTAGTAGAACTAGATTCAGAGCTAATCGAACTTCGCGCAAAGCGCTAGAAAGTTTGGTAATGTTAGAGGCTGCGTAAGCAACTTTCCTCGGTAGCTCAATTGGCAGAGCAATCGGCTGTTAACCGATAGGTTCTTGGTTCGAGTCCAAGCCGGGGAGCCAAGTTCCAAATTTGGAGGCCAGCACATGATTAGTTGGATTCTCAATCGCAACTGGCTCTCGGTAATCATCTTTTCCCTAATGATTACTTTTTTCTCCGCCGGATTTGAACTAATTAGTGGCGATTACCTAGGTCTTGTTTTTTCGGCGAGCCTGCTCTGCGCGATATTGCCGGTTAGGCACGCGGCTTGGCTGTCTTTGAGCTTGATTCCGATCTCAACCGTCTTTTTGATTTTGTTTTCAAACACCCAACTCATCGGTTCATTGCTGCTGGCGGTCGTGTTCGCGCTAGTCGCAGCCTTCGGCTCACGGGTAGTCAGGCTAGTGAATATGATTCTGACCCTAGTGAGCGCTTTGGCTCTCGGCTGGTTCCTGGGCTACGAAGGTTCTCTGGTTAGTGAATTAGTTGGTAGCGTGCCATCTTCAGAGTTAGTCAGAGTCGATTCCTTCATCATCGTCTTTGCGATAACCTTCGGGTTTTTTGGCATCGCAGCACTTGGCGGCCGGTTGGCGTTCTTGAAAATAGAGCACATCGGCAGCCCCAGAGATCGAGCCATTCAGCTTATTTCTGGCGAGCGCCTGCGTTTGGAGATCGCTAAGCAAAACGAACGCCTAGAAATAGCCAAAGACCTAAGCGAGCTACTAGTGCAAAAGGTGTCTGGTGTGGTTAGCGTTACCGAGGGTGGCAGATATGCACTTCAAGCCGACCCAACAGTTGCCGATCGGGTTTTGCAACGTGCTCACGATTCAGCTCGAGACGCTCAGAGCGAACTTCGCAGGCTCTACGATTATCTGAATTCGAGTATCTTTTCCGAGCTGGCCACCTTCAAGATCTCTGACCTGCAAGAACTAACGGTCGCTTTCCGTGAGCTAGGGTACAACACCGTTATTGAAGAGCAGGGTAACGCTTTTGCCCTCAACGACGGAATGGAACTGTGCGTCTACAAAATCGTGTTTGAGTCGCTTCAGAATGTGAAGAAACACTCGCCGGTTGGTACTCAAGTTTCGGTTAGTTTCCTCTGGGTCGAGGACGGTTTGCAAATCCTAGTGAAGGACAATGGCATCGAGACGGTCAACCGTGAAAAGGAGACCTTAGGCGAGCTTGTCGAGGGGTATTCGGTTCAAGATGATCTAGAGGCTGTGGTGTTCGAGTTTGATGGCGCTACTCTGGCAGCGCTCAAAGACCGAGCCGCCATTTACGGCGGACGTATCGAGGCCACCAAAGTGCCAGGAGTAGGTTTCACACTCTCGGCAATCTTTCCTAACCTCAAGTCTCTGGCCGCCGAAAGTCTTTAATGACCGAGCTAAGAGTTGGTCTAATCATCAACAACGATTTGGTTAGATCCGGCCGCAACATGGTGATTAGTTCGCAGTCGGATATGCGGGTGGTGCTTGAGGAGTCAGACTCGCAGGTAGCCATTAGTCGAGCCCCAGATTACCTAGTGGACGTTCTCGTGGCCGCGCATAGCCAACACGGCTTCACCGGCAGTGGATTTGTCGAAAGACTTTCTGTCGCTCTTTCAATGTCCGGAAATGACGCCGCAATTTTGATGCTGGCGCCTTTCGCCACCGACCAAGCCCGCTGGGATGCTATAAAGGCGGGAGCGGCCGACCTGGTTGGGATGGAGGCCAGCGGTGCAGACTTTCTCAAACGAGTGCGCTCAGTTGCTAAATCCGACTATCTAGTCGACCCTGATTTCATAAAGTCTTTCGGTTCAACCCAACCCACGGTTACTACAAGCCGAGAACTCGAAGCCGCGGTTCGTGTGCTCACGAAAGATCAGCTGGCTCAACTGTCGCTGTCGCTCAGCGGCCACAGCGACCATGATGTTGCCAAAAAGTTTGACGTGTCAAAACTTCGCATCCGTCAACTTATAGACTCTCTTTCACTCGTGGCTGGTGTTCGCACCAGAAGTCAGCTTCTTATTCTTCTGAGAGAATTTATCGCATGACCAATTCTGGTGGGAAAGTCGCCAATGTCGCGCTGAGCGTAGGTATAGCAACCGGTGTTTACGGGATTTCGTTTGGTGCGCTTTCGGTCACCGCTGGCTTTGACATCTGGCAGACTGTCGCGCTAAGTGTTCTTATGTTTAGCGGAGGCTCACAGTTTGCATTCGTT
>CALPUC020000131.1 GCA_943326655.2 Rhodoluna limnophila | reverse complement strand
GGGGGCTTTTTTTTAGTTCAATGGCTTCTCGGGCCAACCGAGTTGAGTCACAAAGTCGGTCTTGCCAGATTTACGCATAAAGTCGGCGAAACTTTCATCTAGTTCTTTGGCCCAGGAGATCTGAGCCTGGTGCAATTCGAGAGCCGTGGGTGGCAAAGCTGCAGCAAACTTTTTCCCGATGGCTTGGGCAATACGACCAGCGGCAACGGCGTCGGCGGTTGCATTGTGGGCGTCATCAAGCGGTACCCCGTAGTGGACGGCTACAATTTCAAGCCGACGTTTGCCTGAGCGGTAGCGATCAACCTTTTTGTCGATTACCAGAGGATCGATAATCGGCACTAGCTCTTGCGGCCAAGGAAGACCAAAAATTTGGGAGTGATTTCTCAAGATAGTGAAATCGTATGGAGCGTTGTATGCGACCACCGGAATGCCGTCCTTGAAATAGCCACCAAGGGTCTCAAGTATTTCTCGAACTACTTCTTCCAAGTCAGCGCCGTTTTCCTTGGCAAATTGAGTGGTTATGCCATGAACTGAACTTGCCTCCACCGGAATGTCGATGCCAGGGTTGGCCAGCCATTCACGGTTGGGCCCGATAACTCTGCCCTCGGAATCAATTAGCGCGGCACATGCCGTGACGATTCTGGATGACCTGTGGTCTAGCCCGGTTGTCTCAAGATCAAAAACGGCAATCGGTGCATTGACCCAATCGGGTAAAGACTCGACGGATGGGATTTCAAATAGTTCTTCTTTAGTCACGTTCAAAGACTATTGGACAGAAGAGACATTGAGCTTCAGCACAAGCCAACGGCACGGGCAACTTCGGTAGCGGCGCGGTAGTGGTTGAGAGTGAAGATGTGAAGACCGGGGGCACCCACCTTCAGCAGTTTGGCAGCGAGCTCAACAGTGAAATCCATTCCGATCTTCTGCGCCTCAACCTCTGATGAGGCACCCGATAATTCTGTCGCCAGTGATTGAGGCACGGTAGCGCCGCTCATTTCCGCCATCCTCATAACTTTTTTTACGTTGTTGACTGGCATAACGCCAGGAATTATCGGGATTGTCACTCCCGCGTTCCTCGCGGAAGAAACGAAGCTGACGTAAGACTCCAGCGAGAAGAAAAGCTGGGTCATTGCGAACTCAGCACCGGCGTCTTGCTTTAGTTTCAAAACCATAATGTCGTGTTCAATGCTTGGCGATTCAGGGTGTTTCTCTGGAAAAGCAGCCACTCCGACAGGTAGCTCATTCTCCAACACAACTTGGTTTACCAAATCTAGTGCGACTCGATAATCAGAGTCTGGCAGAAGATCAAAATTGTCTGGCTTGTCGCCGCGAAGAGCGAGGATGCCAGCTACTCCGGCTTTAGCGTATCGATTGAGCAATTGCTGGATGTTGTCTCGCGTGGACCCAACACAGGTGAGGTGAGCGATTGTACGAAACCGGCTGGCAAGGCTTTCAACCACAGATACGGAAGCTTCCTGATTTGATCCCATTGCGCCGTAGGTCACCGAGACGAAATCAGGGGAGATTTTTCCCAACTCTTCTACAGTTTCGTTTAGTGAAATTCTCGACTGTTCGTCCTTGGGTGGGAAAAACTCGAAGGAAAGAGTTGGCCTCGAGGTCTGCTCAATCAGTTCTTTGAAGGAAGGGTTCGGGGCCATTTCAAAAGTTTATCGGGATACGAGACACTAAACTTGAGGCAAATGTTGAGCCCTCGATCCCAAAATTTCCTAGACGCTATTCGCACTCGCGTGGTTGTCGCGGACGGCGCCATGGGAACAATGATCCAGGACGAGAACCCAAGCCTTGAGGATTTTGAAAACCTAGAAGGCTGCAACGAGATTTTGAACATCACCCGACCTGAACTTATTGCCGCTATCCATCGTCAGTATTTCGAGGCTGGGGCCGAAGCAGTCGAAACGAACACTTTCGGAGCAAATTTCGCCAATCTTTCGGAATACGGAATTCCCGAGCGAATCGAAGAGCTTGCTGAAGCTGGGGCCAGGATAGCCCGACAGGTGGCAGAGGAGTTCCCAACGGAGCGCTGGGTGCTCGGTTCAATCGGTCCTGGCACTAAATTGCCAACCCTCGGTCATGAAAGTTTCGCCGTACTTCGTGATGCCTATCTACTTCAGGTTCTCGGTCTGATCAAGGGAGGTGCCGACGCGCTTCTGGTGGAGACCACGCAGGATCTACTGCAAACCAAGAGCGCAATCATAGGTGCCAAGCGAGCCATGACGCAGCTGGGGATTGAGCTTCCAATTGTGGTTTCCGTGACCATCGAGACAACCGGCACCATGTTGCTCGGTTCTGAAATTGGCGCCGCGCTGACCACATTAAGCGCTCTCGGTATAGACGCCATCGGGTTGAATTGCGCAACCGGGCCAACTGAAATGAGCGAACACCTTAGATACCTGTCCAAGTACTCGAGTCTGCCAATTTCGGTTATGCCAAACGCAGGATTACCGATTCTCTCTGGCGATGGGGCCTACTATCCGTTGGGACCGATTGAGTTGGCAGCAGCACAGGCGGCCTTCGTTCGCGAATTCGGAGCGGGTCTAATCGGTGGCTGTTGCGGAACTACTCCCGCTCACATCAGCGAGATCGCCAAGTCGGTGGCTTCTTTGGATTCCGGTAGACCCTCGCTTGTTCATGAACCCGGACTAGCTAGCCTCTACCAACACCAACCGTTTGACCAAGACATGACCTATTTTTCGATTGGCGAGAGAACCAACGCAAATGGCTCGAAGGCTTTCAGAGATGCGATGCTGGTTGAAAACTGGGACGAATGTGTAGAGATTGCAAAGGCGCAGACGAGAGACGGTGCTCACGCACTAGACGTTTGCGTCGACTACGTTGGTCGCGACGGCGTTGCAGACATGGCGGCGATTGTGAGCCGTTTGGCGACCAGCTCAACTCTGCCTCTGGTTCTCGATTCAACTGAGCCTGCGGTCTTGGAAGCCGGACTTGAAAACTACGGCGGCCGAGCGCTTATCAATTCAGTGAATTACGAAGACGGAGACGGGCCAAACTCTCGCTTTGCAAAAATCATGCCGCTGGCGAGGGAACATGGCGCGGCCGTTGTTGCTCTGACCATCGATGAAGAGGGTCAAGCTCGCACAGCCGAGACTAAAGTTGCTATAGCTTCGCGCCTCATCAGAGACCTGGTTGATAACTGGAAGATGTCCATTAGCGACATTGTGGTCGATACTCTCACTTTCCCAATCGCCACCGGTCAAGACGAAACTCGTCGCGACGGCATCGAGACTATTGAAGCAATCAGAACCCTGCACGAGAAGTTTCCGGGAGTTCAGTCAACTCTGGGGATCTCGAATATTTCCTTCGGTCTGAATCCGGCGGCTAGGCAGGTCTTGAACTCGGTTTTCCTGAGCGAGTGCACGAAAGTTGGGCTTACCTCAGCAATCGTTCACTCCGCAAAGATTCTTCCCTTGAATCAGATTCCGGCCGAACAACTCGAGGCGGCTCTCGATTTGGTCTACGACCGACGGACCTACGACGAACAGGGGCTGGTTTCGTTCGACCCGCTCACGCATTTCTTGGAAGTGTTCTCAGGTGTTGATTCGGCGGCCGCCAAAATAAGCAGAGCCGAAGAACTAGCCGCGATGCCGTTGAACTTGAGACT
>CALPUC020000130.1 GCA_943326655.2 Rhodoluna limnophila | reverse complement strand
GCAACCACAGAACATCTTGGTTTTGGTGTTGAGTTCAACGTGCACCTCGAGACCAATCACTACCTCAAACTTTTCCAAAGCCTGTTCGTAGTTCATTAGTTCAGCCTTAGCCATTAGGCACCTGCCTTTACTTCAGGAGCGAAATCAATCATTCGCTTGCCCCAAACGTTTTCGTGAGCCTTCTCCAAAATCGAACCAACCCGATAGAGGCGCTTCTCTTCACGAGCCGGAGCCCGCAGCTGAATCGACGACGGTAATCCATCTTCATCAGCCAAACCGTTTGGCAGCGACATTCCAGGAATACCGGCCAGGTTGGCAGGGATGGTGGCGATGTCATTTAGGTACATCGCTAGCGGATCTTCGATCTTCTCCCCCAACTTGAATGCCGTGGTTGGTGCAGTTGGCGAAACCAAAACATCGGCCTTAGCAAAAGCAGCATCGAAGTCGCGCTGAATCAGGGTGCGAACCTTCTGAGCCGAACCATAGTAGTCGTCGTAGTAACCACTCGAAAGCGCATAGGTTCCCAAAATGATTCGACGCTTCACCTCAGGCCCAAAACCAGCCTCGCGAGTTGCCGCCATCACGCGCTCGATAGTTGGATTACCCTCGGGGGTAACTCTCATACCGAAACGCACGCTGTCGAACTTAGCCAAATTCGATGACGCCTCAGCAGGCAAGATCAGGTAGTAAGCCGCAATCGCATACTGGAATGAGGGGCAAGATACCTCGACGATTTCAGCGCCGGCAGCCTTCAGCAACTCCAAAGACTCATTGAAACGCGCCGAAACACCAGCCTGGAAACCTTCACCGGTTAGTTCCTTGATGACTCCAACCTTGACGCCAGCCAACGAACCAGCCGAAGCGGCCGCAACCATCGAACCCAAATCTTCAGGAAGCGACGTTGAGTCGCGCTCATCGTGTCCAGCAATAACGTCGTGCAGTAGAGCAGCATCCTGAACGTTGCGAGCAACCGGACCAATCTGGTCCAGAGACGAACCGAGAGCAATCAAACCGTAACGGCTAACAGCACCATAGGTTGGCTTGGTTCCAACCGTTCCGGTCATAGCGGCCGGGTAACGAATCGAACCTCCGGTGTCTGAACCAATCGCCAAAGGAGCCATAAAAGCACCAACAGCAGCAGCCGAACCACCACCGGAACCACCAGGAATGCGATCTAGAGACCAAGGGTTAGAAGTTGGCCCGTATGCCGAGAACTGCGTGGTTGAACCCATCGCGAATTCGTCCAGGTTGGTCTTTCCAAGAATCGGCATCATTTCAGCGCGAAGCTTCGAAACCACGGTCGAGTCGTATGGAGGAACCCAACCCTCAAGAATCTTCGAACCCGCGGTCGTGGGCTCGTCGATAGTGGTCAGGTTGTCCTTCACCGCAATTGGCAAACCAGCCAAAGCAGGCAGAGAAGCACCCGAAGCACGAAGACGGTCAACCTCGGCAGCAGTTGCCAAAGCACCCGACGCATTCACATGCAAAAAGGCGTGAACAACACCGTCAACCTCGGCGATGCGATCTAGGTGTGCCTGAGTAAGTTCAACCGAAGTGATTGCTCCTGATCGCAACATTTCCAACTGCTCAACAGCAGTGAGCTTCAAAACTGAGTTCACGGTCTATTCCTCGTCCAAAATTGCAGCAACGCGAAAACGTCCAGATTCGGAGTCTGCCGAGCCAGAAAGTGCTGCTTTTTGCGATAATGACTCCAAAACCACATCTTCTCGATAAATATTTTTCATCGGAATTGGGTGGCTGGTTGCCGGCACATCGCCTGCCACAGCAGCCTTCAAAGTTGCCGCTGAATCAACGATTAGACCCAATTGTTCGGTAAACCGATTAACTTCTGCGTCTGTTACATCAATTCGTGCGAGGCCCGCCAAATGGCGAACAACGTCGGGGGTAATTTCTGACAAAGTAAAGTCCTTTTGCGCTTTATTGCGGGATTTGACAAGTCTACGCCACCTAGGTTTTAAGCGGGTTGAAGGGTATGATTTTCCCTTGTAGGTCCAAACACTCGACCCAAGAATTAAACCTAAAACGTAGGAGAACCTCCAATGGCAGAAGATAACTTCAGCACAGAAATGCGCGGTTACAAAAAAGACGAAGTTGACCGCGTTGTTTCCGAACTCCGATCCGAACTAGACCACGTTCGCGACTACAACTACTCGGCTTCTTCAGAGATCGAGCAGCTCAAAAACGAGAACGAGCAGCTCAAAAAGAAGAAGACCGCTCCCGGCTATGCCGAACTTGGTGCCCAGTTCGAGTCAACCCTTCGCCTCGCTGAAGAACAAGCCAAAAAACTTATTGCCGACGCCGGCCAGGACGCAATCCGCGTTCGCGAAACCGCTAAAGCAGAATCAGAGCAGGTAACCCGCCGCGCTCAGACCAAAGCCGACCAACTAATTGCAGAAGCCGAAGCGCGCCTAGCCGAATCAAAGATTGAAGCAGAACGCCTAAGCAACGAGATTCTGAACACCGCAAAGGCTCGTGAGTCTGAAGCATCAGAAAAGATTGGCACCGCCCAGCGCGAAGCCGCAGCCATCAAATCTGAAGGTGAGCGTTACTCCGCTGAACTTCGTGCCCAGGTGCACCGCGAAACCGAAGAAGCACGTGCTCTTGCAACCGAACTTAGCCAGCGCACCGCTCAGGCACGCGTTGAGCTTGAAGCCGAGCTAAAGACCAAGCGCGACGAATCAGAGCAGGAAGCTCTTCGCCTCTACCAGAACGCTGTTGCCCAGGCTCAGCAGGTATCAGACGAAGCTAACACCAACTTCACCGACGCATCAACCCGCGCGGCAGATCTGCTTTCAGAAGCAGACCGCATCTCTCGCGATGCACAGGCAACCTCTGCTCAGCTTCTCGAAGACACCCAGCGCACCGCAACCAACCTCATCAACCAGTCGCGTCGCCGCGCTGAGATGCTTTCCCGCAAGGCAGAAAGCTTCGCAAACAACGCAATCCGCGAAAGCGAAGACCGCCTAACCAAGATGAAGACCGAACGCGCAGAGATCGAAGAGTTCCTAAACTCTCTCAAGGGCCTAATGTCTACCGAATCAATGGTTGCTGCCGACGAAAACGCAGCTAGCCAGGAATAAGAACCTTAAGTAAAAGACCCCGACCGGAAGGTCGGGGTCTTTTCTTATTGAATTCTCTCGAGAAACCCGACTTCATCGATAACTTCGATTCCGAGCTGCTCGGCCTTTGCCAACTTTGATCCTGCACCAGGACCAGCCACCACAAAGCTAGTGTTTTTCGAGACTGAGCCAGAAGCCTTGCCGCCCCGACTAATGATGGCTTCCTCTGCCTGTTCGCGAGTCATTTCAACGAGTGATCCGGTTACCACGATGGTCATGCCACTGAAAATACCCTCAGTTGAACTTGGGCCTTGGAAGTTTGGTGTGGCAGTTTGAACACCGCATTCGTTCCAGCGTTGGACGATGTTCTTGTGCCAGTCAACCTGGTACCACTCGATGAGGCTCTCGGCGATGATTGTGCCGACTCCGTCGATTGCTTCTAGTTCTTCCTTGGTGGCTTTGAAGATGGCTTCAATGGAACCGAACTGTGTTGCTAGTGAACGTGATGCTACTGGGCCAACGTGACGGATGTTTAGGGCAACCAGGATTCTCCAGAGAGGCTTGGTCTTTGCCTC
>CALPUC020000129.1 GCA_943326655.2 Rhodoluna limnophila | reverse complement strand
TGGTGGATACAGATTTCTAATCAAACTCAGCTCCGAGTTGGCCGGCTACTAAAAGCACATGGTCTAAAAGGAGCAATCAAACTCGAACTATATACCGACAGCCCTAACGAACGTTTTGTTCCGGGAGCGGTTCTCGAGTTGCAAGTGCCCCAAGAATCGCCTTGGTTTGGCAAAACCGTCACGGTAAACGAACTCCGCTGGTACAACCAGATGCCCGTCATTTTTCTGAAGGACGTTGAAGACCGCACCGCGGCTGAATCACTGATCAAGGCAATTCTTTTGGTTCACGCCGACACCACAGTGCTTCCAACCGAATCCGACGCCTGGTACGACCACCAGCTAGTTGGTCTGAAAGTTTTCCGAAACGATTCCGAGGTGGGTGAGGTTGTGCGCGTTGATCACCTGCCTTCTCAAGACATGCTCATCGTGAAGTCGGGCGACAACGAAGTGTTGGTTCCGTTTGTGAAAGCAATCGTTCCTGAAGTAGACATCAAAGCCGGCAAGGTGATTGTTACCCCGCCACTTGGCCTGTTTGAAGAGATCGAAGAGTAGCCATGCGAATTGATGCGGTGACAATCTTTCCCGAATACTTCGACGCCCTAAATCTGTCGCTGCTGGGAAAAGCGCGTGAGAATAACTTGATTGAATTCAAGGCGCACGATTTACGAAACTGGACATCTGACAAACATCGCACTGTAGACGACTCGCCTTACGGCGGTGGCGCTGGAATGCTAATGAAGCCAGAGCCTTGGGGGTTGGCCCTCGACGAACTCCTAAATGCCGATGGTGAAACAATTGTGATTTTCACCAATCCAGCCGGCGAGGTATTCAAGCAGGCAACGGCTCACGAACTTGCCGGCGCCGAGCACATTGTTTTTGCCTGTGGACGTTACGAAGGTATCGACCAAAGAGTAATTGATTACGCATCCACCAAAGCCAAAGTTCGCCTGATTAGCATCGGCGATTACATCCTGAACGGCGGCGAGGTGGCGGCGATTGCCATGATTGAGTCGATTGCCAGGCTGATTCCAGGGGTTATCGGGAATGCCGAATCGCTAGTTGAAGAGTCACACACAGATTCCGGTCTGCTCGAATATCCGAGTTATACCAAGCCTGCCAGCTGGCGGGGATTTGATGTCCCAGAGGTTCTAACCAGCGGGAACCACGCCGCAATCGCTGCCTGGAGGCACGCGCAACAGGTTGAACGCACCCGAGCAGTGAGACCGGATTTACTCAGCGACTAGCGCTGTGGCTGCTCAGTGTGGCAGAATGTAAAGGTTGCTTGCCTCTTGAAGTCTCTGCCGCAGGGGAGCAGGTAAAGCGACAACCCAAATAACATTCGTTTTTGACCTGCGTGCGAAAACAGAGAGCGATACAAAATGCACATTCTCGACATAGTAGACGCGCCAAAGCTACGTTCGGACATTCCGGAATTCCGCGTAGGCGACACCGTCAAGGTAAACGTAAACATCACCGAAGGTAACCGAAGCCGTGTTCAGGCTTTCCAGGGTTACGCAATCCGTCGCTCAGGCCACGGCATCCGCGAAACTTTCACCGTTCGTAAAGATTCAGGTGGTTTCGGAGTAGAGCGTACCTTCCCACTTCACTCACCAGTAATCGAATCGATTGAAGTTGTCCAGCGCGGCGACGTTCGTCGTGCCAAGCTTTACTACATGCGCGATCTTCGCGGCAAGAAGGCAAAGATTCGCGAAAAGCGCGACAACGTGCCTGGCAAGAACTAAGTTTTATGAACAAAGAACGTCCCGAGCCTAAAACGGCTCTGGGGCGTTTTTTGCGCCCGATTCAGCAGAACGTATTCTTCAGGTTTCTCTTCGACGTAATCTCGGTGGTTGGCGCTGCGCTGATTTTGAGCCTTCTCATCAAGACATTTTTGCTTCGATCATTTTTCATTCCATCTGGTTCGATGTTGGAAACTCTCCAAATAGACGACCGAATCTTTGTGAACGAATTGGTACCGGCGTTGATTGTTCCCGAACGTGGCGACGTGGTTGTATTCAGAGATCCAGGTGGTTGGCTCGGTCCGGTTGAGCAAGAAAAAAACAAGCCATTTCTCGAACAGTCAGCTGACTTCTTTCTATCGGCCTTCGGTCTAATCGCCCCCGACTCGGCTCAGCACCTGGTGAAGCGAATTATCGGAAAGGGTGGCGATCGCGTTGTCTGCTGCTCCCCGAATGACAGAATCACGGTTAACGGGGTCGAGATTGTTGAGCCCTATGTTGCTCCAGGATCCTCTCCGTCAACGAAAAAGTTCGATGTCGTCGTGCCGAAGGATTCGTATTGGGTGATGGGTGACAACAGAAACAATTCTGAAGACTCCCGCTACCACGAGGACCTTCCGGCTAAAGGCTTTGTGCATGAAAAATTCATAGTTGGTCGAGCCTTTGTAGTTAGCTGGCCCCAGAGTCACTGGAAGTGGCTAGACAATTACCCAAATGTCTTCAAAGCTGTACCCAACAACTAAGTTCGAACGCAGCCTCGGCTCGGCGCGATACATCATCGGACTCGATGAAGTTGGTCGCGGCGCGATCGCTGGCCCGGTCGCTGTAGGCGCGTTCGTGGTTGACCTTCACAATTTAGATGATTCAAAAATCCCCGAGAAACTTCAAGACTCAAAGCTGATGACGGAACGCAATCGTGAGGCTGTGTATGAGGTTTTGTCGATCTGGGAACCCGGGTACGCGGTTGGGTTTATTGAGGCAGAACAAATTGACCGGAACGGTATCGTTTGGTCTCTCGCCCAGGCTGCCGTCAAGGCTCTCGAGCAGTTAAACGAAAACCCGGTTTTGAGAGAAGCCATTGGCTCTGGCGAAGTGCACCTGCTCCTAGATGGTACACACAATTGGCTAGATTCTGTTGTTTCGCGAATTCCGGTAACAGTTCGGGCGAAAGCCGATCGCGACTGCTTCGCCGTGTCAGCCGCCGCCTGCCTGGCCAAGGTCACTCGCGACCGTCACATGGTTTCTCTGGCCGACAGTTACAGAAACTACGGGCTCGAAGGCCATAAAGGCTATGCGTCAGCGACACATATCGAAGCTTTGAGAAAATATGGTCCGACACAAATTCATCGCGTGTCGTGGCTTACAAAAATACTCAGCGGTGAATAGTAGTAATACTCACAGAATAGAATCTAGGCAATGGACGAGAACGACTTCGAAGACTACGAGCGAAATGCCGAGTTAGCGCTTTACCGCGAATACCGCGATTTGGTAGACACCTTCAAATACGTGATTGAGACCGAGCGACGTTTCTACCTCGCCAACGAGGTCAGTTTGAACCGCGTTGATGCCGGGAACGACTTTTACTTTGAACTGGAAATGAAGGATGTTTGGGTCTGGGACATTTATCGAACCGACCGTTTTGTTGCTTCGGTGCGAGTTCTCACCTTCAAAGATGTAAATGTTGAAGAGCTCAGTGGTAAGGCCTATGAGATCCCTAAGGAACTCGCAGTCGGCGAATAGTTTTCCACAGTTTCCAACCACTTGGTTTTAGAGTGGTTTTTCATCGCATTCTTATGCAATGGCCAAAGCACCAAATCGAAAACACGTTCTCGGTCTTTATGGAGAGCGAGTGGCAGGCAACTACCTTCAATCACTCGGTTACGAGATTCTCGAGCGCAATTGGCGATGTTCGATTGGCGAAATAGACCTTATTGCTAGAGACCAAAGCCGCTATGTTTTCGTTGAGGTTAAAACTCGCAATGGCAG
>CALPUC020000128.1 GCA_943326655.2 Rhodoluna limnophila | reverse complement strand
GCCAGCTGGCGTAGAGGAAGTCTTTGAACGCTAACGGTCTGGTGGTGACCTGCCCACCAGGAACCGAGGTAACGCTAGTCGGGGTTCTAGTTTCCAAATCAATCGACACCAACTCGGTAGATGTCGCAAGTAACGCCCCCGACCCGAATCCTGCAGATCGCTGCAATTGAGAGTCGGGGGTAACCGCCATCGCTTCCGCGGCTCCGCTAATCCAAAGCCGATTCTCGCCCTGGTCTAGAAGCGCCCACTTGTCGCGAATGCTGGCAAGTTGGAATGGTCCGGACATGTCTCCCGACAACAAATCGGTCTGTTCAGCGAATCGCTGAGAAACCGGGTCATATTCGAAAAGTTTTTTCGAACCGGCGCTGAAAGCCAAAATCTTATCTAGTGAAGAAACTGCTGTGGCATCGAATCTATCCACACCGGCCGGCATTGGAACAGCTACTGGTTTTTGAAAGCCAGCGCCGCTAGTCGTGGAAACAAGTAGCTTGCCATCGGACCCGATGATGCTGGCAACATCAATCCCCACCTCAATTGCCTTAGCCGATGAGTCGAGAGAGATAGCGTCTTCCGAATCCTCGGTGAAGTCGGTTGGGGTTGCAGAACTTATGTTTACGTATTTCGAATTGGCGCCTGCAAACAGAAGCGAGGCATTGGTTGACTGGATTAGTGCGCTGGGGTCGGTTACCGCGTTGAATGAGGTGAGTTCGTTTACCGCTGTGTTCACCCGACCAAACCTTGAAGCCAGATTGGCTCCGGTGCCTTTTTGCAAAATCCAGACATTTTCGGCGTTCAGTTTCACATTTTTAACGTCAAACCCAGTGGACAAAATGGCAGCGCCAGCGATTAGGGCAAGCGACACCACAATGGCTGTCAACTCCAACACTTTGCGCGAGGGCAAACGAGTTGCGCGGGATCCACGCAAGAAACTCAAGCTATACCCCCGGCGAACTCAACAGTAAAGATGTCACAAGATATCCGAGCGTGACTGCTCCGGCTAGCACCCAGAACAGCGGACCTACTTTGAATTTCTTTTTCTGCGGAACGAAAGCATCCGCTCTGGAACAAATTGGGCATTCATCGTTAGGAACCTCTGGCAGAGACTTGCTTTTGCGTGCACCACCGCTCGGTTCAACGTAAACGCCGACGTTGAGTCCGGACACATCCACCTTGGAGTGACCACAGGGGTACTTTGGTGTTCCGTCGTCTGTGTGAGCAGAAATAGAGGAATTAATACTGAGTCTGGTTACCTGGAACTGCAAAGCCGCTTGCAATTCATTGAGCGCCATCGCGAACTCCTGCATGCTGCTGAAGCGCTGCTTGGGATCTCGATACATAGCCTTGTTCAAGAACTCCTCGACGATTATTGGAATACCGCTGCGAGGAATAGGAGTGTAAATGGCCTTTACGATTCGAGCCTTGAGCTTCTCGTTTTCATTTTGTTTCGGGTCGGTGGACTCGAATGGAGTTCTTCCGGCGAGCAATGAATAGAGCGTCGCTCCTAGCGAGAAAACATCCGACGAAACCGAACCTAACGACTGAAGGCTCACCACCTCTGGGGCACTCCAAGGCAACGACATTGCGATCTGGTCGTTGGTGTCGGCCACATTTATTTCACCGGCAATACCAAAGTCTGAAAGCACCGGAGTTCCAAACGAATTCACCAAGATGTTGGAAGGTTTGATGTCTCGGTGAATCAGGTTGCTGCGGTGCACGGTTTCTAGGGCGCAGGCAATCTGCACCCCGATGTCGAGCACTGCTTCTAGGCTCAACGGGTTGGTTCGCCAGCTTTTCCCCAAAGAGGTTGGGCAGTACTCCATCGAAATGTATGGGTTGCCGTCTCGGGAGATGTTGGCCTCGAAGATGTTTACGATGTTCGGGTGGCCACCGAGCTTGGCTAGATTATTAGCCTCGGCTATGAAGCTGATTGCCGAAGGGGAATTGGCTTGAAACTTCTTTAGGAAAATCTTCACCGCGACCTCGCGGCTTGGCACGGATTGGCGGTAGAGGAAAACGTCTGCGAAACCGCCTCTGCCCAGAGGAGACAGGTAGCTCAGCCCCGAGATATCCGGGGGCACCAGAGGAAGGCGCTCACTCATTGCTTTCCAGCTCCCAAAGTCCAAAACCGCTCTCGCCCATCAGTCAAGTCAACCAGAATCCAGCGCCCGCCAACGCGGGTTAGGTGCTGATTTCCATTGCACTCGTAAGTCCAGGCGCTGGCATAGGTTTCGTTATCGATACCGCGAGCGCAAACTCGAATTTCATCGGATTTGTCTTCGGTGTTTTTCAGGTTCACACGTTTTCCAGCTTCGGCATTCTTGATTAATCTGGCGCGAGAAGGTTCATCAACCAAAATGGACAGCGGCGCAGTTGCTCCGTCGACTCGAACCGAACGGCCGGCAATCTTCAGAGTTGCCGATTCCTTGCCGTCTTGCAATCGGATCATCGAGAAATACTTCGACTCGAATTTGTACTTTTCATTGAGGTACAGCGACACCGTGGAATCTGAGTTCACTCGCGAAACTTCAAACTGCGGCTTGGAAACCCTTGTTGTCCACTTAAGTGTTCCGTTGGCCACGTCTACCAGCGAAAGTTCGCGATTGTCTTTGCCGCCCAGAACGAATAACTGGCTGAAGTGAGCTCGATTCAGCGGGGTAGAAACACTATCTTCGCGGCTGATGGCATAACCGCTACTCTCGATAGACCAAAGCGTGTTACCGGCATTGTCGACGCCGTCGATAGTAGTGTCGCGTCCTTTCAAACCGCCCTGCGACAGCAGATTTGTGGCCTTCTCTTTGGTGCCATCGCCAGCGACTTGGATCGTTGTTTCGCCAATTCGGTAAAGCTTCACCGCCGGTTTTCCAGCCCAGCGCCCAAAGCGACCAATTCCTAATGAAACCGACTTGGGCGTATCCGACTTATCTCTACCCAAAATCAATCGGTTACCGACTATCGGGTTGCCACCCATGGGCTTCTGGTCTGATTCCACACTCCACTTGGCACTGCTCAGCCGTTTTGATCGATACTTCGCGTAACGGAAATCCTTTTTTGACCCGTTGGTCATTACCAGAATGTTTTTGAGTTCACCGGGGATTGGCAGAACTTCCAGGACCGGCGCCTGAATAATCGGCTGATACTTACTCTTCGCAATTACCGGATCGGTAATTAGCCCGTTCAGCTGGTTGTAGGGGACCAGCGTTTTCATCTTTCGATTTTGGCTGTCGTCGATGGATTTCTTGTCACCGGAAGCGTCGTTTCCGTTTATGTCGGTGAATTTGACCAAAATCTCGTTCAATCCTGGAATCTCCACCAGTTGTTTCTGCCACTTTTCGGTCCAGTCGAGCTCGCCCGCCAAATCTATTTGCCAAAACGCCTTACCGCTGTTCAGATCTATTAACGCCAGGGTGCTCGGAGCTTTAGTCTCGGCCTCACGACATTTCTCATTTTGAACGTCATTCTGGGTTAGCACCACGACTTGATTTTGCTTCAGTGTGGCAAATTCATACAACGTGCATTCCGCAGCTCCGGCCGTGCCGATCGCGTATTCCCAATCAGCCGAAGCTTTGGTCTGAGCCAAGGTCTCCATCTCCACAATTCCAAGCGCGGGTTCAACTTTCTCCAAATAGTCGACTGCAAACCACAGACCCGCAACCGCCAGAGCGGGGATGGTGATTACCCCAACTGCTCTGCTGAGGCGCCCGTATTTTCTTCGACCTCGAGTTCGAACTTTTTTGTT
>CALPUC020000127.1 GCA_943326655.2 Rhodoluna limnophila | reverse complement strand
TAACGGCTTCAAAAGCATCGAAGATCTTCGAAAAGTAGGGGGAATTGGCGACAAACTGTTCAGCTCCCTGAGAAAACTTGTTTCACTTTGATTCGTAAATACATTTATCTAGCTCTTCTCGCGGTTTCACTAATTGGAACTTCCTTTGTAATTCAATCCGCAACTCTCAAGCCTTCGGCTGCAACCCTGAGGGCATCGGCTTTTGATCTCGTGTCTGTGGAATTCTGCGTTTCCGGAGAGAGAACCAACGACTATTCAATTTCGGTGTCTGGTGGGGAGCTTCCGGCGGGAACTTCCGGAAGTATTGCCAAAACTGGAAAGAAGCTGGTTCAGGGAGATTGTTTGGTCGGGTTGGTGCAATTGTCTCCAGCGAGACAGTTTGAACGTTATGCCTTTCGGGGAAGACTGAAATCGGTTAGCGGAGAGATTTCGCATTCTCAGCAGCTGAGTTTTTTCAATTCTGTGCGCGACTTTATCGGGGGATTCCAAGGTGATTCGGCAAATCTTGTCGCCGGGCTGGCCGTTGGGCTTGATGCGGGTTTGAGTGAACAGTTCCAACGAAACATGAAAACCACCGGCCTTACCCACCTCACTGCGGTATCTGGCGCAAACTGTGCAATCGTCCTCGGTTTGGTTTGGCTTCTGTTGAAAAGAATGAGGCTGGGCAGGGGAGCGAGAACCGTAGTCGCCCTAATGTCGCTAACCGCCTATGTTTCGCTAGTGGGCTGGCAAGCGAGTGTGCTTCGTTCTGCGTTCATGATGTCTACTATCTTTGTCTGCCTCGAATTTGGCAGAAAGGTTTGGATTCCCGGAGCGCTCGCCTTTGGATCTGTAGTGCTGCTATCCGTTGATCCTTGGCTAATCACCGATTACGGTTTCTGGCTCTCCGTTTCGGCTACCTACGGCTTAGTTGTGCTAACGCCAACGATCACACAACATCTTCAGAACCATCTTCCGAAATGGATTTCCCTGGTTCTTGCGGCAACAGTGGCGGCTCAGCTGTGGTGTTTGCCGATACTCGTTCAACTTCAAGGAGGTTTCACCACGCACTCGGTGCTTGCGAATCTACTGGTTGAACCAATGGTTTATCCAATCACCGTTCTGGGTCTTCTGGTCGCGCTGCTCGGCGGAATTTCGCCATGGATTGGCCAACCGCTTATCGAACTGGCAAAGATTCCCTCATCTTGGATAGTTTTCATCGCCAACTCCCTAGCCGAAGCACCTTTTGGTCTTCTCGAAGTTCCCGGTGGAATCTTTGGTGTTGTTATCGCGATAATTTTTGTGCTTTCTCTCACCATTTCGCTCAAGCGCAAACGACGACCATGGCTTCCGGTCGGCTTACTGGGTGTTTGGAGTTTGTTTCTCGTTCAAGGCTTCGGTCAACAGATAGCCTTCGCCAGAACCCCCTGGCAGGTGGTTTCCTGCGATGTTGGTCAAGGAGACGCATTGCTAATTCGATCTGAAGGAGAAACAGCTCTTATCGATGTTGGCAAGGATCCAACATTAATCGGTAACTGTCTGAACCAAATGGGTGTTCATCGAATTTCCCTACTGATACTCACTCATTTCGACCAGGATCATGTCGGTGGTCTTTCCGGAGCGTTGCAGGGGAGAACCATCGAGAACGCCATGGTTTCCCCATACCCAGATTCAAGACCGGAGGCGAAAAAGGCTACCGAGCTACTCTCTGCCAGTTCAGAAAATCTGATTCTGGGCGTCTTGAATCAAAAGGGCACTCTCGGAGCGTTCAACTGGGAAGTTATCAGTTCACTGGGAGAAGCGGGTTCGTCTGCCAATGAGGCATCCCTCGGTGTGAACTTCAGTTCACCAGATCTGGATGTGGTCACTCTTGGCGATTTGACTGAAAATGCGCAAAGCCTGATTACCGCGAATTCCTGGTACGGCGAAAAGCCAACTGTCGTAAAGGTTTCGCACCACGGCTCAGCCGACCAGAGTGCTGAATTCTATGAACGAATTGGTGCCGATGTTGCATTGATCTCGGTTGGCAGAGGTAACTCATACGGTCACCCAACAGCGCGAGCTCTCAAAATGTTAGACAAATCAGGCGCAGTTATCTTCCGAACGGATAATCAGGGTGCAATCGCACTTCACGCTGTAAACGGTGTAATCGAAGTAGTAACTGCGGGCTCTGGGTAGGCTTATCGGGTGAGTAAGGCAAAGTTCGTTGACTGGCGTAAAGTTCAGCCCTCGCCCATTATTCTCATTTTCGGTTCAGAAGAGTACCTCTACACGGCAACCATCAGAAGACTAAAAGATCAGGTTCGGGCCAATGATTCCGGCGTAGAAGTCATCGAGGTTGAGGCCTCTGAATACGTTGCTGGAGATTTAGAAAACATGGTGAGCCCCTCACTTTTCTCAGAGCCTAAATTGGTAATTATCACCGGAGTGGAACGCTGCAGCGATGCACTTATCGAAGACGGCAAAGCGCTTCAAATCGAGAACCTGGTTGATGCCACAGTGGTGTTGCAGCACGCTGGCACTAGCACTCGAGGGAAAGCTCTACTTGATGCAATCCGCGCGAATCCGGACGCGGTTGAGATTGCCTGCGCCAAGATTTCTAAAGACCCGGAAAAAGTTGCTTTTGTACAGAGTCACTTTGCTGAGGCCGGTCGTAAGTTCACTCAGACAGCCGTAAAACACCTGGTAGAAGCCGTTGGAAACAACCTGCTAGAACTGGCGGCTGCATGTGATCAGTTGCTGGTCGACAGTGCAGAACAGATTGATGAAGAACTCGTCCATCGATATTTCGGTGGGCGAATCGAAGCCGACGCCTACAAGATTCTCAACGCGGCGCTCAAGGGTAATTCGGGGGAGGCGCTCATGATGCTTCGCCACTCACTCCAAACTGGTCACGACCTCATCTTCTTGCTTGGCGCTTTCGCTAGGAAAGTAAGAGACATGTGCCAAATCTCGAGTGATCCGAGAGCTACCGCTGCTTCTCTGGGAATGAACCCATACGGTTTCAGCGAGACCAAAAAGGTTGTTGCCGGCTGGAACGATGAAGGATTGGCGAGGGCCTTGCACGCCGTTGCTCAAGCTGATGCCGCTGCCAAGGGAGCGGAACGTCAGCCCGAATATCGAATGGCACAGCTGATTCTGCTGATTTCCAATCGAGGTCGCGAGTGAAACGTGCGTCCACGTTCTGGGTGCTCGGCGCAATCTTTGTAACCGCACTAATTATTCGGCCCCCGGTGGCCCAGATTGGGCCAATCCTCGAGGTAATCAAGAACTCACTCGGTTTAGATAGCTCCCAAGCGGCAATTTTGGCAGCAATTCCGGTCTTGTGTTTTGGGTTCGGTGCATTTACCTCACCCGCTCTAGTTCGAAGATTCGGAATAAACCGAACGATGGTTTATCTCCTGGTAGTGCTTTTCATGACGATCGCAATTAGGCCTTATGTCGGCTTCATCGGGCTGTTAGTTGGCACTACGCTTGCGGGTCTGGCGATGGCGGTAGCAAACGTTTTGCTACCGAGTGTGGTTCGGGCCCGATTCCCAAAACACGTCGTGATTCTGACCAGCGCTTACACCACTCTCTTGGCGGTCAGTGCGACTTTTGCGGCTGCGTTTAGTTACCCGAGTGCGGTCGGTTTTGGCTGGCAGCTCTCCCTAGCAATTTGGGCTCTCCCAACGCTCCTCGCCCTGCTTCTGTCATTTTCCCTCCTGAGTGGCGACCAATCGGTTAGTAGCAGCGAGAACGAGGATCACGCCGGCGAC
>CALPUC020000126.1 GCA_943326655.2 Rhodoluna limnophila | reverse complement strand
GGCGCGCAGCTTCAAGGCTTTGAGAAATTTTTGAGAATTCCGAGGCGGTGTATAGCGAAACACAGCGATCCTGGCCTTTGGTTAGGTAGACCCCGGCGCCAAGAGCCTCTCGCCACTTGGCAGGAAGAATCAGTCGTCCCTTGTCGTCCAGCTTTGGCTGAGACTGTCCGCTAAAAGTCACGAGTTCCTCCCTTCCGTGGTTCGTATCTCCTAATTACTCCACTTTACTCCACAAATATTCCAAAACACACCAAAAAGCACTCTTTTTGAAAAAATTTTTTGTAACAACTCAGTAACTAAAAGCACTTGGATAGGTGGTGGAAAATGGAGCAATTTTTCGCAACTCCCCCGATTTTGGGTAAAAAAAAATCAGCCCGGAGGCTGATTGGGAAAAAAGAAAGCTATTTACTGCTGGTAGTGGAGGCCGCCAGATAAACGCCACCCAGCATCGCAACGAACCCGGAAAGCCCAATCAGAAGAGATTGATTCATAACTCCGGAAAGAAGTGCCACGAGACCACCGACAAATATCAAAGTCCCTACAATTACGCGCTTCCCCGAAATGTTGCCAGCTGCGAGCTTGCGTTTTGCTGTGGCGGTCGGCCCGGCGCCCAAGCTTTTCTCTAACTCATCTAGGAGTTTTTGTTCGCGCTCGGTTAGGCCCATAGTCCCATTGTAAGCAAACGGCTGGGTCTAGGCTAGAGCAATGAGCGAAAGTAATACTCTGGTCGAGCTAGTGGAGCAGCGACTAAAAAACTTCTGCGCCGAGCGCAAAGAACAGTTGACGGCAATTGAGCCCGAACTAGGTCAGGTCATCGACTACATTCAGGATTTACTTATTGGTGGTAAACGCTTCCGCGCACTATTCGCTTACTGGTCCTGGGTTTCCTGCTTGAACGCAACCGATCTGGTCTTGACCGAAGAGCAGAAAGAGCGCAGTGCCATGGCGCTGGTAGATATTTGTGCCGCGCTAGAAATGTTCCACGCAGCCGCGCTGGTTCACGATGATCTGCTCGACAATTCTGATACCCGTCGCGGCGCCCCGGCCGTTCACAAAAAGTTCGAGTTGCTCCATCAAAGCAGCAACTGGGCAGGCTCTACCTCACGATTTGGGCAGGCTGGTTCGGTAATAGCTGGAGACCTGATGCTCGGTTGGAGCTCGGAGCTCTTTGACAGCGGTGTCAAGAGAGCCCCGTCCGGAGAAATCGCGTGGAGCTGTCGCGATGAGTTTGCAAAGATGCGGGTCGAGGTAATGGCCGGCCAGTATCTAGATGTTCTTGAAGAAAACGCTGGCCCTACCAGACCCTCTGAAGAAGCTCTGGGTCGCGCCAATCGCGTGATGCTTTATAAAACAGCGAAATACAGCATTGAAGCACCGCTACTTCTGGGCGCAGCGTTTTGCGGCACTAGCGCCGACACCCGCAGAGGTCTTTCGGCATTCGCGATTCCGCTAGGTCTCGCATTCCAATTACGAGACGACGTGCTCGGCGTTTTTGGAGAACCGGAAGTAACCGGAAAACCGGCTGGAGACGACTTGCGTGAGGGAAAGCGAACGGTTCTAATCGCCCTTACCCGCGCAGCACTCAATAGTTCTACCGCCAAGATTTTCGATGAACTCATGATGAACCGCGAACTCACCCCGGAGCAGATTCGTTTACTCCAGGAAACAATCAGGGGATCCGGTGCTTTGGAAAAAGTTGAACAAATGATCGAGGAGTACGGAAACGAAAGCCTACTTGCGCTCAACCAACTGGCTCTCGACGAATTTGGGAAGTCTCAGCTCGAAATGCTCGCCAAGAAAGTGGTCAACCGCTCGAGCTAGAAAGCGAGCGATTGTGCAATTCGGCGAACTTCAGATTTACGACCTGCAAGTAAAGAATCTATTGGGCGATGGCCGAGCGTGTCTTCGACGGTGTATAGCCACTCGAACGCTTGCTGCGGTAGGAATCCGGCGTCGATCAGAACGCTTATGGTTCCCGGTAACGAAGGCAGCGGTTCGCCGTCCACAATCAAATGAGCAGGAACGGATTTCACTCCGTCGCGAACTATGAAGAACAGATGGTGTTCCTCAACCAGTCGGTGAACCTTCCCCGGGGAAATCCCAAGGACCTCTCCTACTTCGGGAACGGTTAACCATTTGTCTACAGAAGAAAAAACATCACTCACATCAATAGATTGCCACACCAAACCGCTTCAGGTAAAAGAAAACGGAATTGTGTGAGCATATTGTTTGAGAAGAATGAATAACATCACAATCCAAAACGGCACAGAACTGTCTGGGCGCTACCGCGTTCAGCGGCTTTTGGCGCACGGCGGAATGGCGAGCGTTTATGAAGCACTCGACCTTCAGCTTCACCGCGAGGTGGCCGTAAAAGTTTTGGCGGCGCAACTTTCTGGAGATCAGGTTTTTCGGGAGAAGTTCCTAACGGAAGCTCGAGTGGCAGCCGCACTTAACCATCCAAATCTGGTCAACATCTATGACCAGGGTCAGCACGGTGACTACACCTACCTAGTGCTCGAACTCGTGACTGGTACAACCCTCAGGCACGTCCTGGATGATTTCAAGGTAATTGATTATGCCCGAGCACTTGAACTAATCGAGTCGGTACTGTCGGGGTTGAGCGCGGCTCACGACGCCGGAATTATTCACCGGGACATCAAACCGGAAAACATTCTCCTGAGCAACGAAGGTCGCATAAAGCTGAGCGACTTTGGTCTGTCTCGCAACGAGAGCACCCGAACGGAGTCGAACGAACTGCTCGGCACGGTAGGTTACATGGCGCCGGAGTTAGTGACCGGCGGAGCCGCGACAAAAGCAACAGATGTTTACGCCTGCGGAATCATGCTCTACGAAATGCTCACCGGAACCAGGCCTTTTGTTGGCGAACAGAACGTGCAGATCGCATATCAGCACGCTCACTCTCGAGTTCCAGCGCCGAGCCTGGCAAATGCGGAACTTTCCGCAGGGTTGGATCGGTTGGTTTTACTTGCCACCGAACCAAATCCTGCCGACCGACCACGAGATGCCGCTGCCCTGCTCCAAGCAGTCAAGCAATTCGAAACCTTGCTTCCGGATAATCGAACTCGGGTACTAGACCCTTTAGTTGGCGGTGGCGACGCAACCGAAATTATTTCGCCAATCGAGAGAGACGTTGTAGCTGAACCATTTGAGGCAATCCCGGTTCGTAAGAAATTAGTGCCGTTCTTGGTGTGGTCAACGATTGCCGTTTTAATCGGTAGTCTCGGCGGCTGGTGGTTCGCTGCCGGGCCCGGTGCCCTGTCGCCAGTTCCAGAGCTCACCAAGAGAAGCCTCATCGAAGCCGAAGTTGCACTATCCCCGCTCGAATTGAAAATTGTCATTGCCAACGAGAACTCGAAATTGGTACCGGCTGGATTTATCACTCGCACTGATCCGGCCGCCGGCGGCTATGTTTCGCGCGGTGGCACCATAACCATCTACCTCTCCGACGGGCCGAAATTAACTGTGGTTCCCGACCTCAAAGACAAGAACCTAGCCGATGCCACCGGCGCACTGGTTGGCGCTGGATTCGTTTTAGGGTCGGTTGAATCAGTGTTTTCCGCCACCGCTCTTGGCAACATAGTCGATCACACCGGCAGCGACGGGCTCGCCATAGCTGAAGGCTCGAGCGTAAATCTCACGGTGTCACTGGGTAGCATCCCGGCCATAGCCGGCCTTAGCATAAACGCCGCAACCGCAGCGTTGAACCTGGTTGGCCTAGAGGTGGGCAAACTTAGCGAATCCTTTAGCGACAGCGTTCCGAAAGGAAATGTAATCGACCT
>CALPUC020000125.1 GCA_943326655.2 Rhodoluna limnophila | reverse complement strand
CATTCACTCTTCTCGCTCCAACGTCTTCGCGATCTGAGCAGTTCCTGCTGAATCTTGGCGAAGGAACTTTCGCTGATGCCACCTACAAGAACCCCGAGACGGCGGCAACTCTTCGTAAGGCCTTCATGAACATCGTGCCCAAGGCGCGAGCATA
Organism: Rhodoluna limnophila; assembly: GCA_943326655.2. GTDB lineage: Bacteria > Actinomycetota > Actinomycetes > Actinomycetales > Microbacteriaceae > Rhodoluna > Rhodoluna limnophila_C. The sequence goes on along the minus strand of CALPUC020000125.1, from coordinate 3,682 downwards.
TGACTTTGCTTCACTCACTCAGGTGATTACCCGTTCCGATTCTTTTGTTTATTCGAGCGCATCGAAAAACTACGCGGCGGTGGCCGGGTCAAATTCGAGTGCTGATTTCCAACTCCAAGACGTGGAGCGAGCTAGCGAGCTTATTGCTAGCCTCAAGCTGCCTTATCAACCAGTGGTCAAAGTCCTGTTTGACACAGATAACCAGGCGGCCGTTGCCGAGTGGACTCTGCTCTCCGATAACGCCAGTTCAGCCGGCTTTAGATTGATGAACATTTCGAGCGATGACCCTAGCACCCGCTACAAGCAGGGCAAATACAACGTCTACCTGGGCAATTTCCCCCTTCTGGGTGCAGGTTTTGGCTCCGTGCAGCAGCTACTGAACGGACCCAACCGAATGCCGGCAGAGCAATTCCTGGGTCTCACCGCAGACGTCATCGCGGCTCAGCCAAAAAATCTAGACGCCAAATTGCAAGCACTTGATCAAAAACTTTTTGAAATCGGTATTGGTCTTCCTATGTATGAGTCGCCAACCTTGCTTGTTCACAACCAAAGAATCCAGGGTTTGGTGGCAGACCCAACCGCCGCCACGTCAACCTGGGGGTACTGGACCTGGAAAGTTTCAGCCGACAAATAGCGGTTTTGACGGTTAGACTTATATAAATCGACTTTTTCATGAGCGTGCTTTCTCACGCCCAATCTCAAGGATGTTTCCTATGGCTCAGGCCAAACGCGAAGAATTAAGAAACGTAGCCATTGTTGCTCACGTAGACCACGGCAAGACCACTCTGGTTGATGCCATGCTCCGACAGACCGGTTCGTTCACCTCACACGGTGACGTCAACGAGCGCGTGATGGACTCCGGAGACCTTGAAAAGGAAAAGGGAATTACCATCCTTGCCAAGAACACCGCTATTGCATACAAGGGTGAACACTCCGGTGGTAAGGAAATCACCATCAACGTGATTGATACCCCAGGTCACGCCGACTTCGGTGGCGAGGTTGAGCGCGGTCTTTCTATGGTCGACGGCGTGGTTCTGCTAGTGGATGCCTCGGAAGGGCCGCTTCCTCAGACTCGCTTCGTGCTTCGCAAGGCACTTGAGGCCAAGCTTCCTGTGATTCTTTTGGTGAACAAGACCGACCGCCCAGACGCTCGCATCGACGAGGTTGTTGAAGAAACCCACGACCTACTGCTCGGTTTAGCATCAGACCTTCACGACATCGTGCCAGATCTAGACATCGACGGCATCCTCGAACTCCCAATCATCTATGCATCTGGTCGCGCCGGCATTGCCTCGCTCACCAAGCCACTAGACGGAACCATGCCTGAAGGCGACAACCTCGAGCCACTGTTCGGCGCAATTATGAAGCACATCCCAGCTCCTTCCTACGACGACGAAGCTCCGCTTCAGGCTCACGTAACCAACCTCGACGCCAGCCCGTTCCTCGGCCGCTTGGCTCTGCTTCGCATTTTCAACGGCACCCTTCGCAAGGGGCAGCAGGTTGCATGGGTTCGCCAGGACGGCACCACCCAGACCGTGAAGATCACCGAACTTCTAAAGACCAAAGCTCTCGAGCGATTCCCAACCGAAGAAGCCAACCCTGGCGACATCGTGGCTGTTGCCGGAATCGACGAAATCACCATCGGTGAGACTTTGGCCGACCCTAACGACATCCGTCCGCTTCCAATGATCACCGTTGACGACCCTGCCATTTCGATGACCATCGGTATCAACACGTCGCCAATGGCCGGTCGCGTCAAGGGCGCCAAGGTCACCGCTCGTTTGGTGAAGGACCGCTTAGATAAAGAACTAATCGGTAACGTTTCGATCCGAGTTTTGCCAACCGAGCGTCCAGACGCCTGGGAAGTTCAAGGTCGTGGGGAGCTCGCTCTTGCCATCCTGGTAGAGCAGATGCGTCGCGAAGGCTACGAACTAACCGTTGGTAAGCCTCAGGTAGTTACCAAGCGGGTAGACGGCAAGCTTCACGAGCCAGTTGAAGACATCACCATCGACGTTCCTGAAGAATTCCTCGGTTCAATCACTCAGCTGATGGCATCTCGCAAGGGACGCATGAAGAACATGCAGAACAACTCTGCCGGCTGGACCCGCATGGAGTTCCTAGTTCCTTCTCGAGGACTGATCGGTTTCCGCACTGAATTCCTAACCACCACCAAGGGCACCGGCATCGCCAACGCAATCTCGGCTGGCTACGAGCCTTGGGCCGGCGAAATCATCACCCGTCAAAACGGTTCGATGGTTGCAGACCGCGCCGGTGTTGCCACCCCGTTTGCCATGATCGCGCTTCAGGAGCGCGGTTCGTTCTTCGTTGACCCAACCACCGAGGTCTACGGCGGAATGGTTGTTGGCGAGAACTCTCGAGCCGACGACATGGAAGTGAACATCACCAAGGAAAAGAAGCTCACCAACATGCGCGCTTCGTCTTCCGATGAATTCCAGTCGCTAACGCCTCCAAAGAAGCTAAGCCTTGAAGAGTGCCTAGAGTTCGCCCGCGAAGACGAATGCGTTGAGGTAACCCCTGAAGCCGTTCGCATCCGCAAGGTAGAACTCGACCCGAACATCCGCGCCCGCGCGGTTTCGGCCAGGAAAAACGCCTCAAAAGTCTAAAAAGTTTCAAACACGAAGGGTTCCTCAAATCTGAGGAGCCCTTCTTCCATTAACAGCCGAAGAACGAATCGTTACCATTTCGCGACCTGATTTTGAAAGTTTTTTGGTTTCATCCAAACTCGACGGTGCTACTTTTGAACTACATTTCACTGACAATCGTCTTTGAATGTAAACCCACTACGGAGGAATAAATGATTAACAAGACGCTAAAGCGCGCAATTGCCGCTACAGCTGGTGTTGGTCTAGCATTCGCGGGCTTGGTCGGCATTGCCGCCCCAGCTCAGGCTGCTACTACCACCACCTTCAAGATTCACCTAAACGTACCAGCCGAAGTTGCGGCTAGCTGGAACATTTGGTCATGGGGCGCAGGCTATGCCGACGGACCAGACAACACCATCGGTACTTCTACGAAAAACATTGGAACCGACGCAGCTCCGAACCTAGTAACTCAGGACTGGACCCCAAACTTCGTTAACGACGACGCTTACGGTTCATACGCCGAGTTCACCATCCCTTTCGTGGTCACCGGGTTGAACAACGTTCTTCGCACCACCGAGTCATGGAACGGCCAAGAAGCAGCGGATGCAGTTCCTGCAGTTCCTGAGGTTCCTGAGGTTCCTGAGGTTCCTGCAGTAGTGGACGACCCAGCCACCACTGAAGTAGACGAAACCGCCGCTGCAATTCCTGCTGTTCCAGCGATTCCTGCTGTTCCAGCGATTCCAGCTAAGGTAGCGATCGAAGCCGCCGACAAGCCACTTGGTGGAGACAACATCTTCCCAGCCGGCGAGAGCTGGTGGAATGTGAACACTGGTAAGCGCGAGTACCCTCTAAAGGATGTCGTTAGCTACAAGGTTCACGTAAACATGTCGCTTGCAGATGCTCAGTCAAAGGGTTGGAGCCTATGGACCTGGGGTCCTTACACTCCTGCACAGACCGTGCCTCTAGCCAAGTTCAAGGTAGGCAGCAAGTACCCATACAAGGGTAAAGTTGGCGCAACCCAGGTTGGTGTTCCGTTCAGCGGTTCAACCAAGTATGGTGCGTTTGCAGTTATCAAGGTG
>CALPUC020000124.1 GCA_943326655.2 Rhodoluna limnophila | reverse complement strand
GGAACTCTTCTCAAAGAACTCGACCCCACGCTAAAGATTTCCCTTTACGAGCGCCTGCCGGAAGTGGCACTTGAAAGCTCTAACCCTTGGAACAACGCAGGTACCGGGCACGCAGCACTGTGCGAACTCAATTACATGCCAGATAGCAAAGACGGTTCGTTACCGAATCCGTCAAAAGCAATCGAAATCAACGAACAGTTTCAACTATCCCGTCAACTTTGGGCCCACTGGGTAGGCAAGAAAATCCTTGGCGACCCAACCACTTTCATTCACTCGACTCCCCACATGACATTTGTGAGAGGCGAAAAGAACGTCGACTACCTCGAGCGTCGTTACCAGGCACTGAAAGATCAGCCGCTGTTTGATGGCATCGAATTTTCCAATGACTCGAAGCAAATTGGTAAGTGGGCTCCACTGCTAACCCAAGGCAGAGAAAACAACGAAACAATCGCCGCAACCAAGATTGATTCAGGCACAGACGTCGACTTCGGCTCAATCACCACTCAACTCATGAGTCATCTAAAAACCAGCGGAGTTGAGATAAAGACCAATACCGAAGTTCGCGGCCTTAAGAAATCAGACAAAGGCTGGCTGATAAGACTAAACAACGAAACCGTGACTGCCAAATTCGTCTTCGTCGGAGCGGGTGGCTACGCACTAAAACTTCTCCAAAAGTCGGGAATCAAAGAGGCAAAAGGTTACGGCACCTTCCCGGTCTCAGGAGCTTTCCTAAAAACCACGAACCCGGAAGTTGTGAAGCAGCATCAGGCGAAGGTCTATAGCCAAGCAGCGGTAGGTGCTCCCCCGATGTCCGTTCCGCACCTAGACACCAGAGTCGTTGATGGCCAAAAGAGCCTTCTCTTCGGCCCATACGCCGGTCTTAACTTCAAGTTCCTCAAGTTCGGCTCAATCTTCGATCTGCCACTCTCAATTCGCTTAGGCAACATAATTCCTTACTTATCAGTCGCGCTCAACAACTTCGGCCTGATCAAATACCTAATATCTGAAGTGACCAAGTCTCGAAGCAAAAAGTTCGAATCTCTCAAAGAATTCGTTCCAAACGCCAACCCAGAAGATTGGGAACTCATCACCGCCGGCCAACGCGCTCAGGTGATCAAGAAAGACGCCAAGAAGGGCGGAGTTCTCCAGTTCGGCACCGAAGTAGTCTCATCGGCCGATGGAAGAATCGCGGGTCTCCTAGGTGCTTCCCCAGGCGCCTCAACCGGCGCACACATCATGATCGAAGTCTTGAAAAAGGGTTTCCCTAAAGAGTTCAAAACCTGGGAGAAATCGCTCAAGAAAATGATTCCGTCCTACGGAACCGATTTGAACAAGGACGCAAAAGCGGCGAAAGCTTCACTCGCAAACACCTCTAAGGCGCTGAAACTAAAAGCCTAAATTAAGCAAAAAGCCCTGACCAAAGTCAGGGCTTTTCTGTTCGTGGTCGTAACTGGGATCGAACCAGTGACCCCTTCCATGTCAAGGAAGTGCGCTACCGCTGCGCCATACGACCGGGTCTTGAAACTTTGAGGTGGAGACGGGATTTGAACCCGTGGTTTTACAGCTTTGCAGGCTGCTGCTTTGGGCCGCTCAGCCACTCCACCGCGTTACAGCAGCTGCTGTGAGCGGATGACGAGATTCGAACTCGCGACCCCAACCTTGGCAAGGTTGTGCTCTACCAACTGAGCCACATCCGCATGTTGCATCGAGACGCAACCCCAAAATGCTAACCCATTGAGGGGGGTTTTGCAAACACCGCGAAAGCGTCTAGGGGTTCCTTGACCATCTTGGATCTGCCTGAGAATAGGCAGTTTCACCGTGGATCACGACGTCGAGGCCAGCTATTTCGTCGACGCTTTTCACCCTGAATCCAATTGTTTTCTGAATAATCCATCCAAGAAGGTAACTGAAACTAAAGGCGTAAATGCCGACTACTAGAACACCAATTGCCTGCTTGCCTAGTTGGGAAAAATCTCCGGTGAAGAACAGGCCAACCGGGGCGGTTCCTACCTGGCCAAGTAGGCCGATGTAAAGAGTTCCAACGATTCCGCCAACCAGGTGGATACCAACTACGTCGAGTGAATCGTCGTAGCCGAGGAAGAATTTCCAGTTGACAGCTAGTCCGCATACTAAACCAACGACAAGGCCTAGAACGAGAGCCCAAAGCGGCATCAGGAAAGCGCAGGAAGGGGTAATGGCAACCATGCCGGAAATTGCTCCAGAGGCAGCGCCCACGGCGGTGGGCTTGCCGTGAGCGAGTTTTTCGTAGACGGTCCATGCAATCAGGCCACCCACGCCTGCGGCCAGTGTGTTTACGAAGGCGAGCGATGCTGTGCCATCAGCAATCAATTGACTGCCGGCGTTGAAGCCGAACCACCCGAACCAAAGGATTCCAGCGCCGATGAGAGTGAGCGGGACGTTGTGAGGAGCGTGCATGCCTTTGCGGAAACCGAAACGCTTCCCTAGGACGAGTGCCAAGGCAAGAGCCGACGCCCCCGACGCAACCTCAACCACTGTTCCACCAGCGAAATCAAGGAGCCCGACATCTTTCACCAGCCAACCGCCGTCGGTAACCACACCATCTTCAACCTTGAAGTTGAAAACCCAGCCAGCCACTGGGAAATAGACCAGCGTTGCCCATAGCCCGGCAAAAAGCATCCACGAACCAAACTTGGCTCGGTCTGCGATTGCGCCACTTATTAGTGCGACGGTAATGATGGCAAAAGTTCCTTGAAATCCGGCGAACGCGAGGCTCGATCCATCTGATTCTGCGTGATCGGCAACAAGTTGATCGAGACCTATCTGTCTCAGGTCAATCCCAACGATGCCGTCTATGCCGATGAAGTTTCCCGAACCCGCATTAGAGAAACTCATTGCATAGCCATAGACAATCCAGAGAATTCCGATCAGGCCGATTGAGCCAAAACTCATCATCATCATTGAAACCACGGATGAAGCACGAACTAACCCACCGTAAAAGAATGCAAGACCGGGTGTCATGAACAAAACGAGCGCGCCGCAAAAGATCAGGAACATCGTTGAATCGCTCATGACACTTCTTCCTAGTTCACGCCAAAAGGAGGGGCCTTCGCAGACCCCTCCAATTGGAGAATTTCGTTGTTGATACTATCCTCGGTCTGCTCCGAAAGCGTAAGCCTCTTCACCGTGAACCACGGTGTCGATTCCAGCTATTTCGTCTTCTGCCTTCACTCGGAAACCAACCGTTTTCTCAATCGCGAACCCGATGATTAGCGAAAGAACGAAGCTGTAGAGAAGAACTGAGAAGGCACCGATTGCCTGAGCAATCAACTGATCCCATCCGAAGCCAAAGGCGGCTCCCACTCCGGTACCAAAGAATCCAATGAACAAAGTTCCGGTAATTCCACCGACTAGGTGGATTCCAACTACGTCTAGTGAATCGTCGAATCCGAAGGCGAACTTCAGGTCGACCGCAAGAGCACAGAGAACACCAGCAACCAGACCTAGAACGATGGCCCAGAGTGGAGTAACGGAAGCACAGGCTGGTGTGATTGCAACTAGCCCAGCTACTGCTCCAGAAGCTGCTCCGATAGATGTTGCCTTACCGTGCTTTAGTTTCTCGATAAGAATCCAGCCGAGCATTGCCGCGGAAGGGGCGGCCAGGGTGTTGATGAAGGCAAGTGATGCGACTCCGTCGGCGGCTACTTCAGAGCCTGCGTTGAACCCAAACCAGCCGAACCATAGCAACGCGGTTCCCAGAAGTGTTAGCGGTACGTTGTGCGGTTGCATGATTCCCTTGCTGAAGCCGAAACGCTTTCCAAGGATGATTGCGAGAGCAAGACCCGCGGCACCGGCATTAATGTGAACTGCCGTTCCACCGGCGAAGTCAATTGCGCCAATG
>CALPUC020000123.1 GCA_943326655.2 Rhodoluna limnophila | reverse complement strand
GTGGCCTCACATCGTCATGGTGATTCTAAGGTTCAAGACGCCTACTCGCTTCGCTGCGCGCCTCAGGTTACCGGCGGCCTTCGCGACACCATCACCTACGCAACTCTGGTGGCTGAGCGCGAACTAGCCGCGACTATTGATAACCCGGTGGTTCTCGAAAATGGCGAAGTCACCTCAAACGGAAACTTCCACGGAGCTCCGGTTGCCTACGTGCTCGACTTTCTGGCAATTCCAGCCACCGATCTCGGCTCGATTAGCGAACGCCGCACCGACCGTGCACTCGACAAAGCCCGTAGCTCAGGGTTGGAGCCGTTCCTTGCCGGCGATGCCGGAGTTGACTCCGGGCTAATGATCGCCCAGTACACCCAGGCCGGTTTGGTTAGCGAAAACAAGCGCCTGGCAAACCCAGCCAGCGTCGACAGCATTCCGTCTTCCGCCATGCAGGAAGACCACGTTTCCATGGGCTGGCACGCGGGTATGAAACTCCGCAAGGTTGTCGATAACCTTCGACGAATTCTCGCAATCGAATACATCACGGCAGCCCGTGCTACTGAGATGCGCGTTGGCCTAAAGCCAGCCGCGGTCACTGGCGAATACATCGCCAAGCTTCGCGCCGCCGGAGTGCAAGGTGTTGGCCCAGATAGATTCCTGGCTCCAGAGTTGGCCATCGCCGAAGACGTTCTCCGCTAGGTAAACTTTTGGGATGCTCGCATTCCTACCAGGCCTACTAACCGGCTTATCGCTGATCATTGCAATCGGCGCTCAGAACGCGTTCGTAATTCGTCAGGGTCTCACTCGTAAATACGTATTGATGACGGTGCTGGTCTGCATTATTTCCGACGTGACCTTGATGGCCGCTGGTGTTGCCGGCCTCGGTGTAATCATTTTGCAACTGGGTTGGCTACTGGAAGTTTTCCGCTGGTTCGGAGTTGCCTACCTGTTGTGGTTTGCATATGGTTCTGTGAAGTCCGCTTTCAAAAATGACGTTCTCAAAACCGGTGAGAGCAAATCTGGCAGTCGCAAGCAGGTTCTGGTTGCTGTTCTTTCGATGACGTGGCTAAACCCGCACGTTTACCTAGACACCGTAATTCTGGTTGGCAGCATCGCGAACACCTTCAAGGAAAACGCCTGGTATTTCGGCTTTGGCGCAATGCTCGGCAGCGTTCTTTGGTTCTTTTCGATTGGCTACGGGGCCAAGGCTGCTTCGGGGCTTATGTCTAAGCCGTCATTTTGGAAGATTTTAGATCTTGTTATCGCTGCCGTCATGGTGACGATTGCAGCGTTACTTGCGTTCTACCGTTTTGCTTGATCCCTTGGTGTTTCCAGCGGCTCCCGCCACAACCACCGACAGAGCGACGAAGAACAGAATTAGCCAATACATGGTTACTACCGACCCGATTCCCTGAGCTATGAGACCCAGCAGCGGTGGCCCAACTAGGAATGACGCATAGCCGAAGGCGCTAACCGTGGCCACCTTGCGAGCGGGGTTTGGCTGCTCACCGGCCGCCGAGAGAAACAGTGGGAAAGCCAGAGCTACTCCGATACCCCATAGAGCGGAACCGAACCAGGCCATTGGCACACTGATCTTGGCTACCAAAATTAGCAATCCGATCAGCCCAATAATGCCGGTTACGCGAAGAGTCATGGCCTTACCGAAACGGTCAACCAAACCACCTCCGAAGAAACGCACCACGGTCATGGCGGCGATCAGAATGGCGTAGGCAACTCCAGCGCTGGCATGGTCTTGGCCGTAGTCGTCTACCAGCCCGATGGTGAGCCAGTCGTTGGAGGCACCCTCGGCCAAGGTCATGCCAAAGATGCCTAGGCCGAGTAGAACCACTACCTTGGTAAACACGGGCCCAGCATTTCCGGCCTTCTCTTCTTCGGTGTGAAGTCCGTTGTCTTTTGGCAGGTATTTGATGCCGAGCATCGGAACCACGTAGGCGAGTGCAAGCAGCACACCGATTTGAATCACGATGTCAAATTCAACTGCAGCTGCCAAGGTACCAACTCCCGCACCGAGCAAAGCACCAATCGAGAAAGCAGCATGCATTTTAGGAAGCGCCGCGCGTCCTAGTTTTTGCTCGATAGCCGAACCGTCAACGTTGATTGCAACATCGGTAACTCCCGTACCAAAGCCGCTGATTAAACCGGCGATCACGAAAAGTAGGGGGCTGTGGAACGTTAGGGAAAGGAGATAGAACGAACAACCAAAAGCCCAAAGCGACAGCCCCACAATGGCTGCAGTTCGAGTGCCGCGGTGTGCGATGAACTTTCCAACAAGCATCAGACCAGTCATGGCTCCAACCGAGCCGGCCACCAGCAGTAAACCTAATTCACCAACCGTGACGGCAAGAATTTCGCGAACCAGGGGAAGACGAACCATCATCGACGAACCGACAACGCCAATAACCGCAAAGAAAACCAAAATCGCGCGATGCCAAGCTCGCAGGTTTACGGTTGCCAGAGTAGTCATTCTTTCAGTTTACGCAGGGTAGATTTGCTTTGTGCAGAAGTTATCTTCGGGTGAGTTGGCCAAAGTCTTGGAGACGCTCCCCGCAGGAGTGAGAGTGGTGGCATCCGGCAATTTCGCCACACCAAAAACCCTTCTTTCCCTGGCCGATAAACACATCGCCGAGTTCCGTCTCTTTATGCTCGGGGCTCAAGTTGGAATACCAGATCGCGACGGCGTGATTTTTGAGTCTCCGTTTCTAGGTCCCGGAATGCGGCGCAACCCCAGGTTGAATTACATCCCCTGCCGGTTGTCGCTAGTTCCGGTGCTACTCCGAGCAAATTTCAAACCAAACGTGGTGCTACTCCACGCCTCAGTCGTAAGGAACGGAAAAGTATCGCTTGGCGGGGAGGTTAACATCCTTCCCGCTGCCATCGAGGCCGCCAAGCTCGCGGGCGGAATTGTTGTAGTTCAGGCCAACCCGAAAATGCCTTACACATTCGGAGACAGCGAAATATCGGTAGACGATGTTGACTATCTAATCGAAGTAGACGAGCTACTTACCGAAGCCCCGGACATCGCTCTCAATGACGCCTCGCTCGAAATTGGTTCTTTGATCGCTCACCGTGTTAGCAACGGTTCCACGCTGCAGCTAGGAATTGGGGCGATCCCGAACGCCGTGATTGCGTCGATGCAAAAACACAAAGATCTACGAATTTGGAGCGAGATGTTCAGCGACGGAGTTCTCGGGTTGGTTCGCTCCAACGCCGTGGCCACCGATTCCACGCTGACGGCATCGTTCCTCTTCGGTTCTAGAGAACTCTACGACTGGGTGGACCTAAATGAGCGCGTGGTGATGCGCAGAACCGAAACCACTAATGATCCAGGGCGAATTTCCGAGCAGGTCAAGATGACCAGCGTGAACGCGGCACTTCAGGTGGATCTGTTTGATCAGGCGAACGCCGCCTACGTAAACGGGCAACCGTATTCCGGTTTCGGCGGATCAACCGATTTCATCGTTGGTGCTTTGCACTCGGAGGGAGGAAACTCTTTTATGGCGCTTCCCTCTTGGCACGGAAAGAGCGGTAACTCGAACATCGTCCCTCGTCTAAGCGAAACGGCCACCAGCTTTCAGCACAGTTTCGTGGTGACCGAGCAGGGAGTGGCCGAGTGCTTTGGTCGCACGGCGGAAGATCAGGCAAAAAACCTGATTGAACACGCCGCACATCCAGACGCCAGAGATTATCTGCGCGAGGCGTCAAGAGCCGCCGGGCTTATCTACTAGAGCTTCGGGCCCTGCTTTATAGCCTTCTCATAGAGCGAGATCATCTTGGCGGTAAGTTTGCTCTGCAGCACAGACCAGGCGCCGGTGTCTACCGAACGCTTGGCGTTGCCACTTCTGATGTCTTTGGCCGCGCGCGTTAGTGCCCTGGCCATGTCGTCTACGCTCGGT
>CALPUC020000122.1 GCA_943326655.2 Rhodoluna limnophila | reverse complement strand
GAATCACCGATCGAGCAGGCGGCACTTGACCGTCTTGCCAGACTAAAGCTCTAGTTACCCGTTTGGGATAAACTTTTCTACGTCCCGCCACCCTAGCTCAGTCGGTAGAGCAGCTCCCTCGTAAAGAGCAGGTCAGGAGTTCGATTCTCCTGGGTGGCTCCAAAACAGAAAAGTTACTAGCACGTGAAAGTAACAATTCGCTAACGTAACACCTAATGTCATAACAAACCCCTAAACCTTCTTGCTATGTTTACAAGTGACGAGATGTAAATTCCTTTACTTCGCAGGAAAGTCCTGGGGAGAGTTCCGAAGACCAAAAGGTCTGAGGTTCCTAATCAAGAGATTGGTAAAGGTTCAATGAAGAAATTCGGTAAATTGGCAGGTCTATTCGCTGCCATTGCTATTTCGGCTGTCGTTCTTTCCGGTTGTTCAGCACCTGCTGACAGCGGAGACAAGACCGTCAAAATCGGCGCCACCTTCCCAGTACTAGACGCATTCCTCCAGAAGGTTGCCGACGGTATGCAGGCGGAGGCTGACGCACAGGGCGCAGAGCTCACCATTGTCGCTGCAGACAACAAAGTTGACACCCAGCTAAGCCAGGTAGAAAACTTTATTTCTCAGGGCGTGGACGCAATCCTTGTGGTTGCTGTTGACACAGCTGCTGCAACCCCAATGACGGAAGCTGCACAGGCTGCAGACATTCCAATCGTTTACGTAAACCGTAACCCAGCACAGACCGGCGTTCCATACGTTGGTTCACAGTCGCTAGTTTCGGGAACCCCAGAGATGGAACAGCTCGCTCTACTTGCCGGTGGCAAGGGCAACGTTGTGATCATGCAGGGTGAACTAACTAACGAAGCTGCTCTAGACCGCACCAAGGGTTGCAACGACGTTGTAGCTCAGAACCCAGGCATGAAGGTTGTAAAGACCGCAGCTGCCGACTGGGATCGCGCAAAGGGTCAGGCTCTAATGGAGAACTGGATTCAGTCTGGTGTTGACTTCAGCATCGTTTGTGCAAACAACGACGAAATGGCTCTAGGTGCAATCAACGCACTGAAGGCTGCTGGCAAGAAGCTCGGTGCTGGTGGAGTTCTAGTGGGTGGCGTGGACGCTACTGCTGACGCCCTAGCATCGCTAGAAGCTGGCGAACTAGCAACCACCGTGTTCCAGGATGCATCTGGCCAGGGTGGCGGCGGAGTGAAGGCTGCAATCGACCTAGTAAACGGTAAGACCGTTGCCGACTACGTTGACATTCCTTACGTGCTAGTTACCCTAGACAACATCGGCGACTTCAAATAAGCCGCTAGCGTCTAAAAACATGTAGTCGTTGGCCGGGTGGGGTAACCTACCCGGCCAACTCTCATAAAAGTAGTAACAAATTGAAAGAAGTAAAAATGGGCGAATACATCGCAGAGATGACAGGAATCACCAAGAGATTCCCTGGGGTTCTGGCTCTGAACGACGTTCACCTAAATCTGAGGCCCGGTTCAGTGCACTCGCTAATGGGCGAAAATGGTGCCGGTAAATCCACCCTGATGAAAATTCTTGCTGGCGTTTACACGCTAGACGAAGGTCAAATCCTCATCAACGGGAATAAGGTAAAGATAGCCAATCCTCTGGATGGTTTAGCAAATGGAATCTCAATGATCCACCAGGAGCTGATGTTCATCCCAGAGCTCACAGCTGCCGAGAACATTTACCTTGGTCGAGAGCTTCGCACAAAAGCTGGCCTAGTAAGCAAAAAACTTATGATTGCCGAAACTCAGAGAGTTTTCGATCGTTGGAACATCAATATCGACCCATCTGCGCAGATGAAAAACCTGAGCGTGGCTCAGGCTCAAATGGTCGAAATCGCGAAAGCAATTGCATTCAAGTCGAAGATCATCATCATGGATGAACCAACGTCGGCAATCACCGAACGCGAGGTGGCCCGCCTACATGAGATGATCCGAGACCTTCGCTCTGCCGGAACAGCAATCGTATACATCACCCACAAGATGGACGAAGTGTTTGCGATCTCAGACGAAGTGACCGTGTTCCGTGATGGAACGTGGGTGGCTACCGAAAAGGCGGCCAACATGAACCGAGACAAGTTGATTTCGCTCATGGTTGGTCGAGAGCTGAACCAACTTTTCCCGAAGGCAGATGCCAAAATCGGTGAGGTCATCCTCGAGGTTGAAGGGCTATCTCGTGGTCGTTTGGTGAAAAACGTTTCTTTCAACCTTCGCCGTGGAGAAATCCTTGGCATTGCCGGCCTCATGGGTTCGGGTCGTAGCGAGGTTCTAGAGACACTATTCGGCATTTACCCGGCCGAATCGGGGACGGTTAAGGTGAAAGGACAAGTGGTAAAGATTCGTGAACCGTTCCAAGCAATCGACGCTGGTATCGGGCTACTCACTGAAGATCGCAAAAAGACCGGAATCATGCCGGTTCTCTCTGTGCGCGACAACATGTCGATGGCTGCTATCAAGCGTTTCTCATTAATGGGAGTTTTACGTCGACCGATGATCGACCGTGAGTGTGAGGCTCAGCGAAGCGCATTGGCTTTGAAGACCCCCTCACTCGACCAGCTAATTCAAAACCTTTCTGGCGGAAACCAGCAGAAAGTGCTTCTGTCCAGATGGTTACTTACCGACCCCGACATCCTGATCATCGATGAGCCGACGCGAGGCATTGATGTGGGAGCAAAATCCGAGATTCATCGTCTCATGGGTGATCTGGCGAAACAGGGTAAGGCAATCATCATGGTTTCTTCGGAAATGCCAGAAATCCTTGGCATGAGCGATCGCGTGGTCGTTATGTGCGAAGGCCAAATGGTCGGCGAAGTTAGCCGAAAAGACGCCACCCAAGAAAAGATTATGGAACTTGCAACTCGTTTCGCCGACGAAGCCGTTGCGTAAGCACAAGGAGAAGAAATAATGACTAAAGAAACAACTGCAACTTCATCGGTTCCCCTCGGGAAAAAGAAGTTCGACCTGCTCGAATTCGCCAAGACCTACATGATCATCGGCGTGCTGATTTTATTTGTGTTGGCTCTAGCGATCCTGACCGAGGGCAACTCGATTGCGCCGGTGAACCTGGTAAACGTGATTCGTCAAGTCTCGGCAATTGGAATCATTGGTGTTGGGATGACGTTCGTCATCATTACTCTGGGCATCGATCTATCAGTTGGCTCCATCCTCGGTCTCTCGGCGGTAGTTGCTGCCAGCTTGGCTCAGAATCCGGGTGGAGATCTAGTTAAGTTTGAAGGCGTTGACGTGCCTGTGATTGTCGCAGTGCTAGCTGGCTTGGGCGTGGGTGCGTTGGCTGGTTTCACCAACGGTGTGCTGATTGCAAAATTTAGGCTCGCTCCATTTATTGCCACCCTTGGAATGATGTCGATCGCGCGAGGTTTGGCCTACATTTATACTGGCGATGGTCGCCCATTCTCAGATTTGAAAGACGACTACAACTTCTTGGGTCAGGGTTACCTGTTTAGTGATCCTAACGAGCGCCTCTCGGGAATCCCACTTCCAGTTGTTCTGTTCATTGCGGTTGCGCTGATTGCAACGTTTATCCTGAGCTACACCAAGTTTGGTCGATACACCTATGCCATCGGTGGTAACGAGGTGGCCGCCCGAGTTTCTGGTATTCGCATTCCGCGCGTGACCATCATCATTTACACACTCAGCGGTCTCCTAGCCGGCCTGGCAGGTGTTCTATGGTCTGCACGTATTGGCTCCGGTAACTCAACCTTGGGCACAGGTATCGAGCTCGACGCCATTACCGCAGTGATCGTTGGTGGCACCAGTTTCAAGGGTGGTATTGGAAAGATTTGGGGAACCGTAGTAGGAGCACTGCTGATTGGAACCATCAACAACGGTCTCGACCTTCTTAACGTTTCCCCGTTCCTTCAGATTGTGGTGAAGGGTTGCATCATCATCGTGGCAAT
>CALPUC020000121.1 GCA_943326655.2 Rhodoluna limnophila | reverse complement strand
CTCCCAATCAACTCAACTTGGGCAAAGGCTCAAAAGTTGATTTGAACGTTTCCAAAGGAACCAACAAGGTTAAGGTTCCAAATGTGGTCGGGCAAAGAATCTTGGCAGCGCAGGACATTCTCAAGAATTTAGGTCTCAAGGTTTTGGTTGACACCAATTTGCCAAATAGCCAGTGGGGTTTGAAAAACGTGAAATCCACAAATCCTGCAGCTGGATCCGAAGTAAGAATAGGCGACACGATTACACTCGTGGCGCGATACTAACTACTTCTTAGACAGCGACTCGGCAACCAAAAACGCCAGCTCGAGAGATTGGCTGTGGTTCAATCGCGGGTCGCAGAGCGACTCGTAACGCTCGGCCAGAGTTGACTCATCAATCATTTCCGAACCGCCTAGGCATTCGGCGACGTCGTCTCCGGTTAGTTCAACATGGATTCCACCGGGGATAGTTCCAGCCGCGTAGTGCACCTCGAAGAAACCGCGCACTTCGTCCATCACGTCGTCGAAGCGACGAGACTTGTAACCGTTCGCGGTAGTTATTCCGTTTCCGTGCATCGGGTCGGTGATCCAAAGTGGCTGAGCACCTAGGTCTCGAACCGCTTCCACCAGTTTCGGAAGTTCTTCTCGGATCTTTCCGGCGCCCATTCTGGAAATTAAGGTAAGGCGTCCTGGTTCGCGCTCTGGGTCAAGCTTCTCAATTAGCGCCTTCACGTCGTCGACGGAGGTGGTTGGACCCAGCTTCACGCCGATTGGGTTACGCACGCGTGACAGGAAGTCGACGTGCGCGTTATCCAGTTGACGGGTGCGCTCACCAATCCAAACGAAGTGACCGCTGGTGTCGTAAGGGTTGCCGGTTCTCGAATCAATTCGCGTCATGGGGCGTTCGTAGTCGAGCAGCAGTGCTTCGTGGCTCACGTAGAACTCGGTGGTTCGAAGAGACTCAAAGTCGGCGCCGCAGGCTGCCATGAACTTGATTGCTCGGTCAATTTCTTTGGCCAGCGATTCGTAGCGTGCGTTGGCAGGGTTTTCGCTGAAACCGCGGTTCCACTCGTGAACCGAACGTAGGTCTGCGAAACCACCCTGAGTGAAGGCGCGAATCAGGTTTAGTGTCGAGGCCGAAGTGTTGTAGGCCTTGAGCATTCGCCAAGGGTCGTTGGCACGAGACTCTGGGTTGAAGTCGTAGCCGTTTACGGCGTCTCCACGGTAGGCCGGGAGTGTTACCTCGCCGCGGGTTTCATCGTTCGAGGAGCGAGGCTTGGCAAACTGCCCAGCCATGCGACCCATCTTCACCACCGGCATTGATGCACCGTAGGTTAGAACGACCGCCATTTGCAGCAGGGTCTTTACGCGGCTGCGAATTCGGTCTGCCGTGGCATCGGCAAAAGTTTCAGCGCAGTCTCCGCCCTGAAGCAGAAAAGCCTTACCGGCCGCAGCATCGGCCAGACGAGCGCGAAGCTGGTCTACCTCACCGGCAAATACCAGCGGGGGTTGCTTGGCAAGTTCAGCGCGGACTTTCGCTAGTTCGTCCAGGTTTGGCCATAACGGCTGCTGGGCCGCGGTCAGAGTGGCGTGATGATCTAACCCGGTAAGAATCTCATTCATTGATTGTTTCCCTCTTAGCGCGCCCTAGCGCGTTTTTCTTTCAAAGTCGATGCGTAGGTGTCTACGTATTCCTGGCCACTGAGTTTCATGAGTTCGTACATGATTTCGTCGGTTACCGCGCGCAGAATGACGCGATCACCTTCCATTCCATCGAACCTTGAAAAGTCAAGTGGCTCGCCAACAATGATGCCGATTCGACGAATCCGAGGAAGCCTTCTGCCAATCGGTTGCACCTTCTCGGTATCGATCATGGCCACTGGGATCACCGGAACCTTTGATTCAAGTGCCATGCGGGCAATGCCGGTGCGTCCACGAAATAATCGGCCATCTGGCGAACGTGTTCCCTCGGGGTAAATCCCAAGCACCTGCCCCTGGGCCAGAACGCGAAGACCGGTGTTTAGCGATGCTTCAGATGCCCTTCCGCCGGAGCGGTCGATGGGAAGCTGGCCGGTGGCTTTGAAGAACCAGCGGGTTAGTGCGCCCTTAAAGCCCCTGCCCGTGAAGTATTCGCTCTTGGCCAGGAAAACCACTGGGCGTCTTGATTGCAGCGGCAAGAAAATCGAGTCTGAGAAAGAAAGGTGATTGCTCGCAAGAATTACCGGCCCGGAGGTTGGAATGTTTTCCATACCCCTAACCCATGGGCGAAATAGTGCTTTCAAAATCGGCCCGAGCAGGAAGTTTTTCAGGATGAAATACGCCATCCGAATACCTCCAATCAACCTTTATAGTTTAGCGAGCAGTAAGTTCGCCGCGCGCCAGATCGGCGGCGCCTACAACACCGGCATCATTTACGAACTGCGCGGTAACCAGTTTGAGTTCCGGGTGGAATCCTCTGGCGGATAGCGAACCCAGGTAAGCCTCACGCATCGGTCCCAGTAATAGCTCTCCGGCGGCACTAACTCCGCCACCGATCACAACAACTTCAGGGTCTACCACTGCGGCCAGAGTGGCGATGGTTTTACCTAGCGCCACTCCAAGGTTCGTCAAAAGTTCTAGGGCACCCGGGTCACCTTCGCTAATTGCTTGGTAGACCTGGATCCCAGTTAGTTCGCCACCATTTTCCGCCATCAGCGCGGCCAGGCGAGCACCCTTGGCATCGCCACCTTTTGCAAGTTGAACAGCCGAGCGCAGCAGTGCCGTCCCCGACCCGTATTGCTCAATGCAACCGCGTCGGCCGCAGCCGCAGAGCAGACCGTTCGGAATATGTCTGATGTGGCCCAGCTCGGCTGCCACACCGAATCCACCCCGAAGGAGACGACCATCGGTGATGATTGCTCCACCGACACCGGTGCCAATCGTCAGCATGGCCATATGCCGGTAGCCGCGTCCGGCACCAAAGCGAAACTCGGCCCATCCGGCTGCGTTGGCATCGTTATCGATAAAAACCGGAATGTCTAGTTTTGCCTCAAGCTTTTCCTTGAGTGGCTCGTTTCTGTAAGAAAGGTTGGGGGCGTAAACGATGTGCGATCGCTCGGCGTTTACATAACCCGCGGCGGCAACCCCAGCGGCAGCCACTTCTTCGCCCTCTGCCAACTCGCGAATCAAAGACAACACCGCGTCTGCGATGGCAGCTGGATCGTTCGCTGGCGTTGGTACACGCGACTCTCTAAGGATTAATCCATCGACATCAACGAGAGCACCTGCGATTTTGGTGCCACCGATGTCAATACCAATTGCGTGCATGCAGTTTCCACCTAATGTAACGATTCTCGAATTGATGAGCAGGGTTTCAAGTTTAAGGGCTAATTACCGATGCATACCGCTTAGAGTTTTATAAACCAATTGTTAGGACTGAAATGAAGACTTACGATAACGATCCAATTGTTGTTTCGACAAATGCCACTAACATCACCGACCTCCTTGTAGACCGAGTTCGGGAAACTCCGAAGCTTCCTCTCTTTGCCGTCGAACAAAGCGACGGTCGCTGGCAAGACCTTTCTGGCGAAGACTTCCTCAGTCAGGTTCGATCTGTCGCCAAGGGGCTGATCGCCTCGGGAATCCAACCTGGTCAAGCCGTGGCAATCATGAGCAAAACCCGCTACGAGTGGACTCTTATCGACTTCGCAATTTGGTTTGCCGGCGCAGTTTCGGTGCCAATCTACGAGAGCTCTTCACCGACTCAAATGAAGTGGATTCTTTCGGACAGCGACTCGGTTGCAGTATTTCTTGAAACAGCAGAACACCAGGAGCGCTTTGATTCAATCAAGTCCGGGGTGCCTCTTGCTCGACAGGTTTGGAGACTAGACCAGGACGCCATCGGCCTTCTGTTGCAGCGCGGGCACGACATCGACGATGACACTCTAGAGGAAAGACGCACCCGAGCCGGCCTCT
>CALPUC020000120.1 GCA_943326655.2 Rhodoluna limnophila | reverse complement strand
GCAACTGCAGTCGAATGCCCTGGTGATTTCGGTGGCTGCTGGCATTACCACCGCTTCGATGGAGGCGGCAGTTCCGGCGGGGGTTGCCGTGGTTCGTGCAATGCCCAACACGCCAGCCCTTGTTGGGCGCGCGGTTACCGGAGTCTCAACCGGCTCTCGGGTTTCTGATGCTCAGCTGGAAACGGCACTTGATCTTTTTGAAACCGTTGGACGAGTCGTGGTTTTGCCTGAAGAGCAGATCGATGCGCTCAGCACTATTTCTGGTTCCGGCCCTGCCTACGTGTTCTATCTTGTAGAGCAGCTCACTCTGGCAGCTCAGGAAATGGGTTTTGCAGAAGACGTTGCCGCGATGCTGGTTGAAGAAACTTTCGCTGGCGCTACCGAACTGCTCTCGGCCTCAAACCAGAGCCCGGAAGCCTTGCGCAAACAGGTGACCAGCCCGAACGGAACCACCATGCAGGCAATTGGAGTGTTGGAGCAGGCTCAACTAGCCGAGCTGTTTACCAAAGCAACTAACGCTGCTTTGGCCAGGGCGAAAGAAATCGCCGCCGGCAACTAACTAGTACTTGGCGTCGATGTCGGCGATTAGGCCTTCAACGAGTGTTTTGATTTCGTCGCGGATTGGGCGAACTGCCTCAACCCCTTGGCCGGCTGGGTCGTCTAGTTTCCAGTCGAGGTAGTGCTTGCCGGGGAAGAACGGGCAAACGTCGCCACAACCCATAGTGATGCAGTAGTCGGAAACCTCAACGGCTTCGGTAGAGAGTAGCTTCGGCTTGGCATTTGAGATGTCGATGCCAACCTCAGCCATAGCCTCAACGGCGGCGGGGTTTACCGAGTTACCAGGAGCCGAACCAGCAGAACGAACTTCAACGCGGTCGCCGGCTAGGTGCTGCAGCCAACCGGCAGCCATCTGAGAGCGGCCGGCGTTGTGAACACAAACGAAAAGTACCGAGGCTTTTATTGTCATATCTACAGCGTAAACAATCGGAGCTTCGAACTTAGAGGCTAAAAACGAAAGTTAAGCGAATGTTTACTTCTTGCGCGTCGCTGCTCGCTTGCGTTTTGCCGGGGCGAAGAACATCAGCAGCAGCAGGGTAACAAGTATTCCAAATACCTGCGCAACAATCAGCGAGACCCCTTGGTTGGGCGCGAGACCTTGAAACATTAGCCCAAAAGTCACCGACGGGTTGGCCTGTGCTCCGGTGAGCGTGAAAGTCCCGGCGGCAATCACCCAGGCCACTACCGTGTAGGGGATCCAGGTTGGCTGCTTGTTGTTCACAAGTGTTGCAATTAGCCAAACCATTCCGATCGTGGAAACTACTTCACCGGCAAGATAGGCCAACGGGAGATTGTCTGAGATTCCGGTAAAACCACCAACCGTCTTGTTTGAAATTAGCGAGCCGAGAGCCGAACCAGCAAGAGCCCCAACTAGCTGAGCGAGGATGTAGGCGAGGAGCGTTCCAAGTGTGATGTCGCGTTTCAGGTAGAAGTAGAGAGAGACCACCGGGTTTAGGTGAGCCCCGCTAATCGGACGAAGGATGATGATTAGAACCCCCAGCGCCAGCGCCAGAGTTACAATCTTTAGTTCGCCAGAGGAAGCGGTAATTGCGGTTAGGAAGCCAGTAGCGCCGATGAATTCTGCGACAGACTTTTTGAATAACTGGTTCACTTTTCGCTCCTCTTAAAACACTCCAATCAGTATCCCCTAGAATGGAGAAATCGTTTGTTTGGCGTAAGCCAAGAGTTTCCAATTCAAAAGAGGTCCGTATGGGTTCTGTCATCAAAAAGCGTCGTAAGCGCATGTCGAAGAAGAAGCATCGAAAGTTGCTTCGCAAGACACGCCACCAGCGTCGTAATAAGAAGTAGATCTTCTAATAGTCAAACCCGCCAGGTTTCTTGGCGGGTTTACTTATTGGCTTTGAGTTCTCGTTTTTTGAAGTCGAGAATCTTCCAGTGAGCTGCTTTGGCGAAACGCTCCAGAGTTTTGTCGGGGTTGACCGCAACCGGGTGGCCAACTCGCGTGAGCATGTATAGATCATTGTGGCTGTCTGAGTAGGCAAAGGACCTTTTGAGACTTATGCCGCGTTCCTTGGCCAATTTTTTGATTGCCTTAGCTTTTTCTTCGCCGTGAAGCGGGCGCCCCTCAAACTCCCCGGTGAGAAGACCGTCTTTAACCTCAAGAATTGTTCCTAGCGCTCCGGTTAGGCCGAGCTCTTTCGCAATGTATTGGCCCATTTGCACCGGTGATGCGGTGATGATCCAAACTTCGCGGCCCGCTTTAATGTGTTCTTGAGCGATGCGAACGGTTTCCGGCCACATCTTGGCTTTCACGTAATCGTTCCAGGTAATCCCGACCAGTGCTTCAAGTGCTTTCGCGCTCTGCCCAACCACAAGGCTCATGGCTCGGTCTTCGATGTGTGCCAGCATTTTCGCAGATTCCCCGCGCGTGATGAATTTGAACTGCTGCCAGGCAAAGCGCCAGAGTTCACGACGGTTTACAAACTTACGTTCAAAGGCTGCCTTAGCAAACAGAAATGCTGAGGCTCCGCGCAAAAGGGTGTTGTCGAGATCGAAGAATGCGGCTTCAATCTTGACTGGCTTCGGACTCGCGGGCATTCCACAAGTTTAGGCGTAAGCATAGGATGTTAACGTGTCCCGCGAAATCGTCCTCACCTTAATTGGCAAGCCTGGCTGCCATCTTTGCGATGACGCCGAACTGGCGGTTAGTTCTGTACTTCAAGATGTTTCCAAAACGGTTTCACTGAAAAAGGTCAATATTCTTGACGACAGCGAACTTTTTAGCAAATATTCCGAGCAGATTCCGGTGCTGCTCATAAACGGCACGGTTCACAATTACTGGCGCATCGACACCGAGCGCCTGCGCGAAGCATTGGTTAAAGCGTGAAGCGGCTAGTTAGTTTGGCTTTAGCCTTAGGTCTAATCTGTTCTGGCCTCTTACTGCCGCAAACAGCGCAGGCGACTGTAACTGTTGACAAAACTTATGTTGAGGGAACCGACCAACAGGCGTTTTTGTTTAACCCGCTGGTAGTGAACCAAATCGACATGACCATGACTCCTGAGGCCGAGGAAGCTCTGAGGGCCGATTTGCGAACCTATCAGCCAGCCACGATCACTATCACCACACCCCTCGGCAATACTAAATCGTATGCGGTTGGAGTTCACGTTAAAGGTGGTTGGGGATCTTTCCGTTCTCTGGATGAAAAGGCGGCCTTCAAGGTTAAGGTCAATTACTCGGTGAAGGGCCAGACCATTTACGGGGTAAAGAAGTTCACTCTCAACAACATGGTTCAGGATGCGTCGATGCTTCACGAGGCAGTCTCCTATCGCTTGTTTCGAGCCATGGGAGTTGCAGCGCCAAGAGTGGGTTACGCCAACGTTTCATTGAACGGCCGTAACTACGGCTTGCACTCGAATATCGAAACCTACGACAAGCCGATGCTAAAACGCTGGTTCCCTACCGGCACCGAACTTCTATACGAGGGCGCCTATGGCGTTGAAGTTGGCCCCGATCTGGAAGTTGACGAAGGCAGCATCACCGACCGCTCCGAGGTGACCCAGCTCCGCGATTGGAACAACTCGCTTTCTGGCAAGGCTTGGTATGACACGATTCGAACCAAGGTCGATCTGAACCAGATGATCATGAACTGGGCTGTGGAGCACTACATCGGCCACTGGGATGGCTACACGCGAGGCTGGCCGAACAACTACTACCTGCATAAGCCAGTCGGCGGATTGTTCACCATGCATCCTTGGGGCACCGACCAAACCTGGGATTGGGACGGCCCGTTTCTAGACGACGGTGCCACGATGATGGGACGCTGCATTCAGTATCAACCCTGCCAAGATCTGTATCTAAAGGCGCTCGCGGATATTCAGGCAAAACTGCCGACCCTCTCGCTCACCACGATGGTCGACAAAAT
>CALPUC020000119.1 GCA_943326655.2 Rhodoluna limnophila | reverse complement strand
GGTGCGGTATGCCGTGAATCTGAGATGAAACCTGCCCTGCAAAATTTGTGTACCAGGTGTGTGAATGGACTAGTGAGGCTCCAGCTACGTCAGACACCATAGCCAAATCGGTTGCCATAGTTTGAATGGCTGCGTTGGAATCCTCAAACTGCGATGGATGAACATAAGCTTTGGTATCTTTTTCAATTCGCTCGACGCCGAAGCAACGAACCTGAACTTCAATAGATTTTCGTAGTACTTTGACTAACTCACTTACATGGACGCCTGCTCCCCCATAAATTTCTGGAGGATATTCCTTTGTAAGTAAATCGATTCTCATTGGTCAATATTAACCTCGTTTTCAACTTTGCGACTACTATCCAAAATATGGCAACACGCAGAATTTTTGGAATGGTACTCGCCGGAGGCGAAGGCAAGCGACTTATGCCGCTTACCGAAGACCGAGCAAAACCTGCTGTTCCCTTCGGAGGTAGTTACCGACTTATCGATTTTGCTCTCTCCAATTTGATCAATTCGGGTGTTCGGCGAATCGTTGTGCTCACTCAGTACAAATCACACTCCCTAGACCGCCACATCTCACAGACGTGGCGTATGTCTCCCCTGCTGGGATCTTATGTGGCTTCTGTTCCAGCCCAGCAGCGTCTCGGAAAGCGCTGGTTTTCCGGCTCGGCAGATGCGATTTTGCAAAGCATGAATCTTCTTTCCGATGAAACTCCAGACATCGTCCTTGTTGTTGGAGCAGATCACGTCTACCGTATGGATTTCGATCAAATGATTGAGGCTCACATCGCTTCAGGAAAAGGCGTGACGGTTGCCGCGATTCGTCAGCCGATGAGCCTCGCTAATCAATTCGGCGTTATCGAAGTCGATGAGCAGGACGCAACCAAGATTGCGGCGTTCAAGGAAAAGCCAAACGATCCCCGAGGCCTTCCCGACTCCCCCAATGAAGTTCTCGCTTCGATGGGAAACTACGTCTTCACAGCTCAGGCACTGATTGACGCCATCGAGCATGATGGAAAACTCGACGACTCATCTCACGACATGGGCGGGGATATTATTCCTTACATGGTTGGCCGTGAAGACGCGGGCGTTTACGATTTCACCTTTAACGAGATTCCCGGAGCGACCTCGCGTGACAAGAGCTATTGGCGCGATGTTGGAACGATCGACTCCTACTTCGAAGCTCACATGGATCTGATCTCGGTGATGCCGATTTTTAATCTCTATAACAACGAGTGGCCAATTTTCACCCAGCAAATAAACCTACCTCCGGCCAAATTCGTGCACGACGGAGAGGGAAACCAAGGACGAACCACAGATTCAATAGTTTCACTTGGAACTGTTGTCTCTGGCGGAATCGTCGAGCGCTCAGTTCTTTCTCCGTGGGTGAAAATCAACAGCAACGCTTTAGTGACCGACTCTGTCTTACTGGACGGCGTTGTGATTGGTCGCAACGCAACCGTGCGCCGAGCAATTCTGGATAAGTCGGTTGTGGTAGCCGACGGTGCATCGATTGGTGTGGACTCGAAGCGAGACCTAGACCGAGGATTCACGGTTACCGAGAGCGGTATTACCGTTGTGGGCAAGGGTGTGTTAGTTACACCTTGAGTTACCGATTAGTCGTTATGGATGTTGACTCAACACTCATTCAGGATGAAGTTATTGAGCTGTTGGCCGACGAGGCTGGCGTACGTGCAGAAGTTGCTGAGATAACCGATCGGGCCATGCGCGGCGAAATTGATTTCGAACAGTCGCTCCGGGAACGTGTCTCAATGCTAAAAGGCCTGCCGGAATCCGTGTTTGAAAGGGTTCAGGAGCGGATACGACTAAGTGACGGCGCCAGAACTCTCATCAGCGCGGTACACGCCTCTGGCGGCCGTGTGGGCGCCGTTTCGGGCGGGTTCAACCAGATTCTCACACCGCTGGCCTCAAAGTTGAACCTCGACTATTACGCTGCCAATGAACTCGAGGTGGTGGACGGTTTACTCACCGGGCAACTTCTTGGTGAAGTAATCGACCGAGCCGCAAAGGCGGCAAAACTGGAACTCTGGGCGAAAGATTTTGGCATAAGCGTAGAGCTCGTTGCCGCAATCGGCGATGGCGCTAACGATCTAGACATGTTCGAGTCTGCCGGTCTTTCGTTTGCCTACAACGCCAAGCCGGCAGTTCGCGAGCGAGCCGACGTAATCATCGACGCGCCAGATCTAAGCCTCGTTATCCCGCATCTCGGGCTTAAATGAAAATTGCCCCACCGATCTGGTGAGGCAATCTCAGTGAAACTTAGGCGCCAGTTGAGTGCAAGCCACCGTCAACGTGAATCATTTCACCGGTGGTAGCTGGGAACCAGTCTGATAGCAGAGCAACAATTCCCTTCGCGGCAGCTTCGGTATCGGTTAGGTCCCATCCGAGAGGTGCCCGTGCGGTCCAAAGTTCTTCCATCGTTGCAAACCCGGGAATACCTTTAGCCGCGGTTGTCCTAAGCGGACCGGCAGAGATTAGGTTTACTCGAATTCCGTCCGCACCTAGGTAGCGGGCGAGGTATCTGCTAACTGATTCAAAGGCTGCCTTGGCAACA
This sequence comes from Rhodoluna limnophila, assembly GCA_943326655.2. GTDB lineage: Bacteria > Actinomycetota > Actinomycetes > Actinomycetales > Microbacteriaceae > Rhodoluna > Rhodoluna limnophila_C. The sequence goes on along the minus strand of CALPUC020000119.1, from coordinate 1,381 downwards.
CCCATCCAGTCGTACACGGGCCATGAGACGGTGGCGTCGAAGGTAAGACCAACCACGGAAGAACCTTGAGTAAGCAAAGGTTTTGCGGCCATGGTGATCGACTTCAATGAATACGCCGAAACTTGAACGGCAGTGGAAACATCTTCCCATTCGGTTTCCAGGAAGTTTCCACCAAGCGCAGACTGGGGAGCGAAGGCAATGGCGTGAACGATGCCGTCTAGGTGTGGGAGGTGCTCGCGCACACGACTCTCGAGAGCTGCCAGATCCTCTGGATTGGTTGCGTCAAGTTCGATAACCTGGGCCGGTTTCGGAAGTCTTTCAGAGATCTTCTTGGTGATTGGAAGCATACGTCCGAACGAAGAAAGCACGATCTCAGCACCCTGTTCCTGAGCCAATTTGGCAACAGTAAAGGCGATTGATGCTTCGGTTAGAACTCCGGTGATAAGGATCTTCTTGCCGGCTAGGAGTGACATATGCTTCCGTTCGTTAGTGTTATGAACATTTTGCCACGGATACGGCGAAACATGGCTGAATTAGTGACCCATGCCTAAACCGCCGTCGACCGGAATTACGGCTCCCGAGATGTAGGCTGCGTCGTCGCTGGCTAACCAGGCAACGGCTTTGGCTACCTCAGACGGGCTGGCAAAACGACCAGCTGGGATGCGACGTTTGTACTCCGCCTGCTGCTCTTCTGGTAGTTCAGCCGTCATGTCGGTATCGATGAATCCAGGAGCCACAACGTTCGCTGTGATTCCTCGTGCACCCAGTTCACGAGTGATGGAGCGAGCCATTCCTACTAGGGCAGCTTTTGCCGAGGAGTAGTTAACCTGTCCTGCGCTACCCAGAAGCCCAACCACCGAGCCAATGAGAATAACGCGTCCGAAGCGAGCTTTGATCATTCCTTTAGTCGCGCGTTTCAAGACACGAAAGACCCCGGTCAGATTGGTATTGATAACGTCTTCGAACTCTTCATCGGTCATGCGCATCAGCAAAGTGTCTTTGGTGATTCCTGCGTTTGCCACGAGAATTTCGATCGGACCGAGCTTCTCTTCAACTTCGGCGAGGGCTACATCGAGACTCGCCGAATCGGTGACGTCGGCCCTAACGCTCAGTGCCCCAGCAGGACCCTCTCCGCTGCGAACTGTAACCGCGACCCGATAGCCGAGAGAGATGAACTCTTCGGCAATTGCTCTGCCGATGCCACGGTTTCCACCTGTTACCAGAACTGTTCTCTCGGTTGACATGGGTTTCCTCTCATCGTTGGAATCTTTGGACAAGTTTACGCGTTGACTCTTATGAGAACACTTGAGTTAGCCTAGTAGGACAAAATGTCAAAGATAAACACGGTCACCAGCATCGAAGAGTCAACGCGTAAACTTGT
>CALPUC020000118.1 GCA_943326655.2 Rhodoluna limnophila | reverse complement strand
TTCCACCGACCGAGAACTAATTGTGCGGCTTCGCAGCATCTCCGACGTCTACGTAACCGGAGGAAATACAGCCCGAACAGAGCATTATCAGACTCCAGCCGAGGGCAATCTTGCCGTCGTTTCCCGCACGAAGCTAGGTGACCCAAACCAAATCTGGCTCAATCCCCCCGCAGAAGAGCTCCTGCCCATCTGGACCATTGGTGAGCTTCGACGACTTGGCTACCAGCGAATACTCCTCGAGGTGGGACCTACCTTGGCAAAACAGTTTCTCGAGGCCGATTGCGTTGATGAATTCTGCCTGACGATTACCCGGGGAGACCTAGCTAGCGCGAAAGCTGTGGTTTCCCTGCTTGGAGCGAATCTAGAGCTAGCCGAGCACTATGAGGTCGATGGAACCCTGTTCACGAAGTGGCGGCGTGGCAACGATTAGCAGCCTCTTTTTGCCAATATCCTAAGAATGTGCTTGAGCTTGAAATCGATGAGAGCGCTAACGCTGAATTTCGCTTAGCCGCTAACTCACTAACCAATGCGAACATCCGCAGTGAAGTAATTGTGGATCAAATCGACGCTCCCAAGAATCTCTCGAGGCACGCTATCGCTTTCTCCTGCGATGTTCGAGCACAGGAAGATGACCCATCGATTTTTCGCGGCACCGGCAGATTTATTCTTCTCTGGGACGACGCACCACAAGACTCATGGACCAACAACTACCGAGTAATCCTCTACGCAAAGTCGCCACTCGAAACCGACATTGGCTTCGACGATGATTCCGCTGAAATAGCGTGGGCTTGGCTGATGGCTTCGCTAGAGCAACACGGAGCTACGGTTGAGGTTGCCGGCGGTACCACCACTCGCGTGCTATCGGTAGGCCATGGAACGCTAGCCGCGCAATCACATCATGCCGAATTAGAAATACGAGCCAGCTGGTGCCCCACGAGCGACAATCTAGCTGGTCATTTGGAAGCCTGGGTGGATCTGATTTGCATGATGAGTGGCCTCTCGCTTCACGGCGAAGGGGTTAGCCAAATTGACCGAAGAAACTGAAGTCTCTGAGGTAGTCGAACTTCCGCTTCGCACGGAGTCAGTGGCTGATGTATTCCATGTAGAAACTGAATTGGAACTCCAGGGCGCATTAGAGAATTTGAAGCAAGGATCTGGGCCTCTCGCTATAGATGCAGAGCGAGCTAGTGGATTTCGATACGGAAACCGAGCGTATCTAATTCAGGTTCATCGCCAGGGAACCGATGTATTCCTGATCGACCCAATTGAATTATCTAATCTCGGCACCTGGCAGGAATTTGCTAAGTTTTGCAACGGAATTACCTGGATTCTCCACGCAGCGACACAAGACCTGAGCTGCCTTGCAGAAGTCGGACTTGTTCCTAGAGAACTAATCGACACTGAGCTTGGTTCAAGGCTCCTGAATCTCCCCCGAGTGGGCCTGGGTGCCACCTGCGAACAGCTCCTTGGATTTCGCCTGGCCAAGGAGCACTCGGCCGCCGATTGGTCGATTCGACCTCTACCAACCAGCTGGTTGAACTACGCCGCCTTAGACGTCGATGTCCTTCCCGATTTGGCAAGAGTTTTGATGGAGCAACTTGAAAAAGCGGGCAAATTGGACTGGGCGAAGCAGGAATTCACAACCTTATTGCGCTTCACCCCAAAACCTCAGTCGCCTGAGCGTTGGCGAACTATGACCGGGCTTCATGAAGTTAAAGACACTAGAAGATTAGCTGTGGCCAGAGAACTTTGGCTGGCTCGCGATCGACTAGCTCAGGAAAAAGACACGGCGCCAGGGAGATTAGTTCCAGATGCATCAATCGTTTCGCTGGTCAAGTCGAACGTTACGGCAAGGTCACAATTGGCATCACTAAGTTCATTCCACGGACGGGCAGCCAGAACCTATCTCGATACCTGGTGGGAAGCCTATTCACTGGGACTATCCACCAAGGATGAACCAACTCTAAAAGTGGCGAACACCGGGATACCGAATCATCGGAATTGGCCGAACCGTTATCCGGAGGCTGACGCTAGATTGCAAGCGCTCAAGCCGATTATGGCTGAGCTCGCGCTTGAGTTAGAAGTTCCACTCGAGAATCTACTTCAACCCGATTTACTCAGAAGAGTTGCTTGGGAACCAGAATCCGACGTAGCGGGTCAACTGAGAGAACTTGGCGCCAGAGAATGGCAAATCGAGGCAGTAGCCGGCAGCATTAGCGCTGCTCTGGAAGCCTTGAATCAGTAATCTCGTCTAGTTTCTTCGCGTGTGGAACCTTAGCCCCGAGAACCTGAGCCACCACATCGTGTGCGATTTGCTTGGCGGTAAGCCCTACGCGTTCGAGAATTTCGTCTCTGGAGGCATGCTCCAAAAACTCGTCTGGCAGACCAATTTCGTTCAGAGCCGTATCAATCTGCGCTGTTCTCATGTCTTGGCGGATCCGGGTGCCGATGCCGCCGACCTTTACACCGTCTTCGATAGTAACCACGAGCCTGTGTTTGGCTGCCTCGTCGAGAACGGTCTTGGGAACCGGAACGACCCAGCGCGGGTCAATTACCGTAGCCCCGATACCCTGTGCCCTGAGTAGTTCTGCCGTTTGCAAAGCCGTCGCAGCCATGGAGCCAATGGCGACAATCAAAACGTCCTTAGCTGGCGACTGGTAGAGAAAGTCGACGCCGTCCTTGGATCTAGAAATCGCGTCGATACTCGTCTCTGCAACACCTTTGGGGAACCTAATAACCGTCGGCGCATCTGACACCGAAACCGCCTCGCGAAGCTCCTCACGGAGCCTGAGTGCGTCTCGTGGTGCAGCAATTTGAATGTTAGGAACAACCTGAAGAATCGATAGATCCCACATTCCATGGTGGCTTGCGCCATCGGGCCCGGTTACTCCAGCACGGTCTAAGACAAAAGTTACGCCAGCATTGTGAAGCGCTACATCCATTAGTACCTGATCAAAGGCACGGTTGATGAAAGTTGCGTAAACAGCAACAACCGGATGCAATCCACCAAAAGCCATACCCGCGGCCGATGCAACCGCGTGCTGTTCGGCAATCCCAACGTCAAACACACGTGAAGGGTACTTTGTGGCAAAGGCATCTAGACCAACCGGGATGGTCATGGCTCCGGTTATTCCCACGATGTCAGGACGTTTGTCCGCAATTGCGACAATCTCCTCACGGAAGACGTTTGTCCAAGACTCACCGCCAGAAATCTCCAGAGACTCACCGGTGTTTGGGTCGATTTTCCCAACGGCGTGGAATTGGTCATCGTCGTTCAACATGGCCGGGTCAAAGCCCTTGCCCTTTTGAGTCATTACGTGCACGATAACCGGGCTGTTGTAATCCTTGGCCTGCTGAAAAGCGTGTTCGAGTGCCACGATGTTGTGACCATCGATAGGACCGATGTATTTGATGTCGAGATTCGGATACATCGTAGCGGGAGCCATGGTCTCCAAAACGCTCTTACCGGCTCCCCTGGCGGCGTTGAATACCATTCGTCCGAGTGCTCCGAAGCCGTAGAAGAATCGCTTACTGAAGCGATACATGCGCTTGTAACGTATGTCGGTGCGAATGTTGGTTAGATGTTTGGCAATGCCTCCGATGGTGGGTGCATAGGATCGACCGTTGTCATTTACCACGATCACTAGCTTGCGATCGTTTTCGTGAGTGATGTTGTTAAGTGCCTCCCAAGTCATTCCGCCGGTCAAGGCGCCGTCCCCGAGAAGAGCAATCACAAATCGATCATCCTGCCCAGAAAGCTTGAACGCCTTGGCAATTCCGTCGGCCCACGAGAGCGAACTTGAGGCGTGAGAACTCTCAACGACATCGTGAATCGACTCGGATCGTTGCGGGTAGCCGGCAATTCCACCTTTTCGCCTCAGAGTGCTGAGGTCTTTTCGGCCGGTGAGTAACTTGTGAACATACGACTGATGCCCAGTATCGAAGATGATTGGGTCCCGCGGGGAGTTGAAG
>CALPUC020000117.1 GCA_943326655.2 Rhodoluna limnophila | reverse complement strand
CCTAGGTTAGAGGCGCTAGCACCCCTCCAGCCATAAATTGACTGATTGGGATCTCCAACCGCAAAAACCGACTTCCCCGAGTAAAGCCCGGCCAGAAGACGAGTTTGAAGAGTACTGGTGTCTTGATATTCGTCGAGAAGTATCTGCTCGTACTGCCCACTCTCGCGGTCTCGAACAGTTGCTCCTAGTTCTCGAACGGCACGATCTGCCAACGCGACCTGATCTGAGAAATCGATAAAACCCCGACGCCTCTTTTCCTCGATGAAACTCTGAGCCAGCTTTGAAAGCATTGGAGTGTGGAGGGCTTTTTCGAAGGTGGCAAGCAAGGTTTTGCCGATTGGTTGCTCGGGAGATACCTTGGCTTTCCCCGGCGCTAACTTTGAAATCTTGCGATAGAGATCAGCTACAATTTTTTCGATGTCTTCAGGGTTTGCGCCGTGATCGTTCATCGCGCCCGCCAGAGTCAAAACGCCACCCACCACTTGATTGACCGATAAATCGGATTCAATTAGCCGAGGGTCGATTTCCTCCCCGTATTTCAAAACCACTTCTCTAGCCAATTGGAATCGACCCGCTTCAGTGAGCAGGGTTGAATCATCTTCGTAGCCGAGGGCTAGCGCGAAGTCGCGGTAGAGGGTGTTGGCGTATGAGTTGTAGGTGGTGATGTTCGGTGAGACAAAATCCTTTTCCTCAAAGGGCCACAACTCGGTTTCGGAAAGCTTGGTAAGAGCGTTATTTATTCTTCGCGATAGCTCCGATGCTGCTTTCCTAGTGAAGGTGAGACCTAAAATCTGTTCAGGCTTGCAAACACCATTTGCTACCAGCCACACAACACGCGTAGCCATTAGTTCGGTTTTACCTGAACCCGCGCCGGCCACAACTAATGTGGGCCAGTCGGTGGCGGCGTTTTCAACGGCGTCAACCTGCTCAGCTGTGAGTTTGATTTTTGGGTTTTGCTTGAATACCTGGTACGCCTGATCGGCCGTGACTTTTCTAGTCTCCATATGAAACCGCCTTGGTTAGCAAAATTTTGCAGTTGCCGTATCCGCGGCTGTCGTAGCAGTGTGTTCCGATTTTTGCTTCGAACTTTGCGTCTGCGGCCGCCATGCCATCAATCGCTTCATCGAGTAAGCCCCGGAAGAATTGGTTCAACTCTTCGTTTTGGGCAAGAGACTCTTGGGTTTTTATCTTTTCTTTGTCTCCCGCAACCCAAACTAGAGACGCTCCTTCGAGAACCCCTTCAGGTTCCGGCGATACTTCAAACCCGCCCTGCATGTAGGCAATCTGGTAGAGCCCAAGCTGGGCGTTGTCGGCGGCACTCGGCTCTGACGAACCGGTCTTTAGATCAACTATTAGCACTTGCCCGTCTGGGCCCTGCTCGATTCGGTCGACGCGACCACGCACTCGCGCTCGTCCGAGCTCGAAGTCGATGCCAATTTCTGTTCCGAGAAGTTCATAACCAGCTTCCTTTTGTCCTTCGAGATAAGAGCTGAGGTTTCGAACCATCTTCTGTGCTTTACGAAGTTCTCGCTTCTCCACCCAACTTGCTTCGAATTCAAGGGTGTTCCATTTGCTCTCAACCCCGCGCCAAAGATCGCTATAGCTACTCGAGGTGGTCTCTTCTAGGACTTTGTGAAGAAGAGTTCCAAAGTTGGCTTCAAAGTTTCGATCGCTACCGCCGTGTGCCTGCATAAACCAGTGCAAAGGGCAGCGGATGAATGCGTCGAGTTGCGAAGGGTAGATCCAAACCTTGCCGGTTTCGTCGTCGGTTAGAGGAACTAGAGCCTCTGGTGAATCGAACTTAAGTATTCCCGCCCACTGATCAGGATGAGCGCCTGGCTGCTTTTCAAGGGCTAGACGAGCTAACCCGTAGGCCGCCTCAAGCCGCTGAGCTTCGGTGCTAGCGGTAACAAGTGTTCGCCTCAAATTGCCTACCAGGCCGCGCAGCGTGTAGCGCGGCTCCGCGTAGCTTGTGGTTTCAGGGATGGTTCCAAGAATCAATCTAACGAACTGAGATAACTGCGTTTCATCGCCGTCGACGGCAGTGACGATAAGGCGTTCCGAAGCAGCGCCCACCGCCTTGTAGAGCAACCGCAGTTCATCCACGAGTTCGGTACGAGTCTCGGAAGCCTGCTTGCCGTTTAGCACGCTGTCTAGGGTTAGTGCCCCGAGCAACGAAGAACGCGGCTTCAAGTTGGGCCAAACTCCTTCGGTTAGCCCCGGAATGGCAATTAGTTTGAATCGACGCCCGATCAGCGATGAACTGGTTGCCAACAAAACCTTTTCATCGTCTCGAGAGACCAAAGCCAAGGTGTCTTGCGGAATATCACGCTCGAGTTGCTCGCTAATGAAATCAGAGGGCCCAGCTTCCGGGTGTCGCTCGGCGTACTGATTGGCCGCCGCGAACAGGGCCACCAGCGAATCCAGATTGCGTCCGGCTTGCAGTGCCACTTCTCCAACGCCGTCTGCAAGAATTTGCCAAGCGGTTGCCATGGGAGAGGAACTCCAGAGCGCCCACAATAACTCCTCGGACGTTGAACCCTCGGTGGCAGTGATTTCCTTTGCCCGAGCAAGCACCTTCAAGAAAATCCGAACGCGTTTACCCTCTTCCCCGTAAAGCTCTTTGCCAACCTCCGGCTTTTCAAAAAGTTCGATTAGAAGTTCGTCGCTGGTTCGATCCCCGCCGGCGTCTAATTCCAACTGCCGAAGACGTCGACGAACTCTTCGAATGGCTAATGAGTCGAGGCCAGAAAACGGGTTTCGGAGCAAATCGAGAATGACGTCGCGGTTCAGTTCAACAGGGTTTAGACAGAACCCGGCAAGGCGCAGCAGGTTGCCGGTGGCAAACTCGTCCTTGAAGGACGTTTGACTACCGTGAATTACGGTAGGCACAGACTCCGAAGCCAGAGCGGCAGCCCACTTCTCTAAAACTGTTCGCGAGCGAGCAATAACCGCCATGTCACTCCAGGCAACTCCCTCATTGAGATGCAGTTCTCGCAATCGATGGGCGAGCCAAGAGAGCTCCGAGGTCTCTAGGTCAAATACGCGCCCTTCGACTCGGCCGCCAATTGCTTGATTGGTGGCTCCGAGGGCGGCTCGCTGAGTTCCGGCACGCTCGGGTGAAATGCGATAAACGGTTTTAGCTAGAACGGCCGTGAGATCCGAGTGTCTGGAAGAAACGTCTTGGTTGAGATAAATGCTTGTGAAAACCTGACCGGTCGCTTCGCTCAATTCCTTCATAGCCAATGGGTTTGCAGAACGGAATCCCATGGTTGTGGAGTCTGGATCTCCAAGCAAAACAAGGTTTGCTCCGTGTGTAAGCAATTCGCGGATAAGCGATGCCGCTGCGGGAGTGAGTTCTTGAGCGTCGTCGACGACTATCAGTTTCAAGTCGGTTGCGATTTTGGGCCAGCTGCCCTCCCTCAATTGCGAAATGGCCTCGGTTAGCAGCGTAGAAGGATCGTGCCTGTTTTCGTTTGCTGGTTCACGAAGTTTCTTTAGGTAGCCGGCTAAAAATGGGGCAACGGCAATCCATTCCGGCTTCTCGGCCTCTTCCCCGAGTTGCATAAGTTTCTCGGGTTCAATCGTGTGTTCGAGGCATACCGTGATCAGATCGCGAAGTTCTGCACGGAAGCCACGCAACTCCATGACCTGACGGCGAAGTTGCTTAGGCCAACTAGCTGGCAGTTCGTTTTGGAGAAAGTTGTCAATGAGCTCAGAAATGATTTGGTCTTGCTCGCTACCGGTTACCAATTCAGGCGGGTTCAATCCGAGCCCGAGCGACTTTTCGCGCAGTATGTTGAATGCGAATGAGGCTAGGGTTCTTGCCAATGGACCGGGTGTGGAACCTTGGTATTCCAGAGCAAGTTCGTCGCGAAGTTTTGTGGCGGCTTCTCGGTTGGCGGCCAAGACCAAAACCTGCTCGGGCGCCAAATCGGTGCGCAGGCGATTGAGAACCAGCGCCTTGAGTGCTGTCGTTTT